>JAYSPJ010000458.1:0-3325 GCA_043722155.1 Bradyrhizobium sp. | reverse complement strand
ATTTCTTCGGCGGCTTGTGCGTCTTCGGCGGCTTCTTGCGACACGCTCCCGCGGCCAGCAAGTGTCTGCCGCCGCAGATTGACGCTCTTCTTCTGTTGGTAAGTGACTTCGGCGCGCTCGCGCTGGGCCTGGGTTTTGGCGAGGTTCGCTGCCGCCTGTTGCTGGGCGGCTTCGCTCTTCCTGAGCTTGGCGCGCTGTGCGTCGTCATCGAGCTTTGCCAGCAGCGCGCCGGCTTTCACGACATCGCCCTGATCCGCTTCAATGGCGATCACCCTTCCGGCGATCTGAAATCCCACCTTTGAAACGACCTGTGCCTCGATAGTCCCGATGCCGAAGACGCGGACTTCAACATTCTGTTGCGGCGCAGCCGTCCGCACCGGAATTTCGCGCATGAACTGCCAATAATAGCCGCCACCCACCACCAGAAGTGCGGCCATCAGCCCCGCCGCCAGCTTGACAGCGCGCGAACTCATCCCGTGCGCTTCATCTGACAATTCGACACGACGAGCAGCGAGTTCGGCGGCCACGCTGCGCGACAAATCAAACGCTTGTTGTCGGTCATGCCGTTCTCCTCGGACCGGGACTTAATATTCGCCAGGAGCACCTGGTCGGCGTTGCGATAGATCAAGTTGGCCGGTTTGTCCGGTCCGGGTCTGCTTTGCCGCGGTTACGGATTGCCGATCTTGCGTGATGAAAGTGCCAATAGTCCAGCACTGGCAAACGCCAGCAAGGCCGCAAGCTGAAAGGTCTGGTGGAAGGCGTCGAAGAAGCCATGCTGCAAATGCAGGCTTTCAAACACCGCCAGGACGATGGAAGCCGCGGCTACGGTACCCAGCGTCCGCGTCAGCAGCGCGAGGCTGCCCGCAACCCCGCGATCCCCCAGTGGAAGCGCTGCCGTCACGATATCGGTATAAGCGAGCTGGAACAGGCCGAGACCGACGCCCTGGACGATCAGCCCTGCGACGCGGAGGGCTGTCGATGTCTGTTCGGTCCATGCGCTCAGCAGGATGAGACCGGCGCAAATTCCTGCGGCGCCGGCAAGTGCCAGCCGCTCGGCAGAAATTCGCTGCCCGATCAGGCGGCCGCCGATCGGCGAAGCCAGCACCGCACCGGCCGCGCCCGAAGCCAGAATGGCGCCGCTTTCCGTGAGCGAATAGCCGGTCACGCGTGTCAGATAATAGGGCACCAGCAGCCAGACCGAAAAGGCCGCGATATTGGCGAGCACGCTGACGAGGTTCAGTGCCGCAAACCCCGGCAGGCGAAATATGGCAAAATCGATGATCGGCCGCGCGGCGCGGGACTGCCGGAAGATGAAGCCCGCAAAGGCCAGGGCGGATAGCAGTCCGAGCCAAACGGCGGTGAATTCGCGAATGCGATTGAACGCCATCAGCATCGTCACCAGGCCCAGCGCCAGCGCGATGCCGCCCGGAATGTCGAGGGGATCGCGTGCCGTGCGCGGTTGCGAGGCCGGCAGACCGCGCAACAGCAGCAGCGCCGCGATCGCGATCGGGATGCGGAACCAGAACACCGCGGGCCAATCCCAGGTCGCCACCAGCGCGCCGCCGAGCAGGGGACCGAGCATCAGACCGACCGCCATCATCATGGTATAGAGGCCGAGCGCCCGGCTGCGCCGTTCCTCGCCGTAGAGGCTTGTCACCAGTGCCGCGCCGCAGCTCAGCACCAGTGCTGCGCCGACGCCCTGCATGCAGCGAAACACCAGCATCGCGCCGTAGCTCGGCGCATACCCGACAAGCAGGAAGGCTACCGCGCTGCAGATCAGCCCGGTCCGGTAGACGATGGCGTGGCCGATGGTGTCGCCGATCCGCCCCAGCGTCAGCAGCAGACTGGCGTAGGCCAGCACGTAGCAGATCACCACCCACTGGATGTCGCCGATCGCGAGGCCGAATCCCCGTGTGATGGCAGGGAAGGCGATGTTGACGGCGGTGTCGAGCTGCGTCGTGGCCGTGCCCAGTCCGATCATCGCGATCTGCCAGGCTTTGCAATGGAGCACGCCGCGAGGATCGGCCAACAGCGAGTCCGATCAATTCCGGTACGAGGTATCGACCCGGTCGAGTTTACGCAGCAGCGCGGGCCACGCCAGTTCGCCGTTCCGGTTCGGTTGATCCACGCGAGGCTTCATCTTGTCGAAGGTCGCCTCCAGAACATCCTGCGGCGGGCGGGTCAGCTTGGTATTGCAGGAGAGTGCCATGACCTGCACTTCGCAGGCGCGCTCCATGCGAAACAGCAAATTGAATGTCGAGGGGATGGTTCGTCCGACGACGAGCAGCCCGTGGTTGCGCAACACCATTGCTTCATGATTGCCGAGGTCGGCCACCAGCCGCTCGCGCTCGCCGATATCGTCGGCGATGCCTTCGAAGTCATGATAGGCGACGTGGAGAAACCGCATCGAGGTCTGCGCCAGCGGCAGCAGGCCGCATTCCATGGCCGAGACCGCCATGCCGGCCGGCGTATGGGTATGCGCCACGCAATCCATTTCGGGCCTGGCCATGTGAATGGCGCTGTGAATGACGAAGCCGGCCGCGTTGACGCCATAGTCCGACGCGTTGAAGAGGGTGTTGCCGTCGAGATCGACCTTGATGAGGCACGAGGCATCGATTTCCTCGTACAGCATCCCGTAGGGATTGATCAGGAACTGGTCGTGCGATCCCGGCACGCGGCATGAGATGTGGTTGGCGATCATCTCCGTCATGCCGTACATCGCGGTGAGGCGGTAGCAGGCGGCGAGATCGACGCGGGATTGCCATTCTTCGGGGCTGACCTGGTCGCGGACCGATTTAACGACCTTAATGGCAGGCGAGTTCACGGGACGGGTCATGGAGCCTCTCTGGGGCGTTCTATTTTTTCGAAATTCTCGGGCGGGTTCTTTGGTAGGTTCTTGGGCAGGTCTGACGGACCCGCAGGATACTTGCATGCATGGCGCCGCCGCAAGCGGCGGATCAGCATCCGTGCAATGCGGCCATCGCTAATGCGCTGCAGCATAGATCAATCGCGGGAGCAGTACTTCCCGCTGGCCCGCGCTGGCGCTCCGTGCTCGATCGCATCTTCCGCATCGAGCGCGGCGCGGTCGCGGGCTGACAAGGCGGACGGGGGCCGGGTATTGCCCGGCCCTAATCGAACGCGACGCCGATCCGCTTGTCGTTGCTCCAGACCGGATGGCAGCGGCGGGTGAACTGATCTTTCTCGATCACCAGCATGAATGACGGCGGCAGGCTGACGCGGCTGGCGAGTTCGACCGCTGCGCCGCCCGACGACAGATTGCGCACGGTGCAGGCGATGCCGCCGCCCTCGAATGTGATGGTTGCCC
>JAYSPJ010000457.1:0-2786 GCA_043722155.1 Bradyrhizobium sp. | reverse complement strand
GATCCTCTCCGGCCTCGCCGGCATCGAGGACAAGGTCAAGGGTCTCGGCGTCGGCGCCGACGACTACATGACCAAGCCCTTCCACAAGGACGAACTGGTGGCCCGCATCCATGCGATCGTGCGCCGCTCCAAGGGCCACGCCCAGTCGGTGATCCAGACCGGCGATCTCGTGGTCAATCTCGACACCAAGACGGTGGAAGTCGGCGGCCAGCGCGTGCATCTGACCGGCAAGGAATACCAGATGCTGGAGCTGCTCTCGCTCCGCAAGGGCACCACCCTCACCAAGGAAATGTTCCTCAACCATCTCTATGGCGGCATGGACGAGCCGGAACTGAAGATCATCGACGTCTTCATCTGCAAGCTGCGCAAGAAGCTCGCCAACGCCTCCGAGGGCCGCAACTTCATCGAGACCGTCTGGGGCCGCGGCTACGTACTGCGCGAGCCGCACGAGGTCGAAGAGCGCATTCCCGCCTGACCATTGGGTTTACCGGAGAGCCTGACCCGCTCTCGCCTCCCAGACTGGACCCCGCCGCGAATGGCGGGGTTTTTGTTTGTGGGGTGAGCTGCAGGATTGGAGCGGCGGCTCGCGCCACCTCTACAGCGTCTTCAGATACTCGATCAGGTCGTAGCGCTCTTCGTCGGTCAGGATGCGGCCGATCACGCCGTTCTTGTACTTGCTCATGTCCTGTCCCGGCGCAGCCTCCAGAGAATGGCCGAGAACGCTGTTGCCGTTGATGTCCTTGCCGTCGCTTCCCGTCACCCTGAACATGGTTTCGCCGGTCTTGCAGGACTTGTCGCCGGCAGCGTCCACCCGGAAGCCGACATCCTTCGGATCGAAATCCCGCGCACCCAGGCAGAACTGCCTCGGGCGCTCGGCCGCGGGCTTCAGCATCCAGTACAGCGAGGGCACCGAGCCGTTGTGAAGGTAGGGAGCTGTCGCCCAGATGCCGTTCAGCGGTCGCGCGCGATAGAGCGGTTTCTCCGGTGTCGAATCGGGATTGGGACAGTTGCTTCGCTGGCCCCAGATCTCGCTGAGCGCCGGCTCCTTGATGTCGTTGTCTTTCAGCCATTTCTGGCTGACCTTGTCCACGACGATCATCAGTGCGATCGAGAACGGCATGTTCGTCGAAGAATAGGTTTTTAGATCTTTGCACTTCCAGCGCTCGCCGAGATCGCGCGCCGGCTGCAGGTCGAGGAAACCGGGAATTTGAACCTCTCGTGTCGCCAGAACGTTGGCCTGCGCGGGGTCCGTTCCCATGTGCGCCGCCGGCTTCTGAACCTCATCCAGCACCCAGCCGCCTTTTGGATCCTGTTTCCAGCGCTTGGAGGACCAGAAGCTCTTGTCCGGGAATTGGCTGTCGAACGTGGAATCGTTGACCGGTCCGAGATGACACTCGGCGCAGATATCGGCGTAGAGCGCGCGGCCCCTGGCGACGCTATCGGGTTTGATCTTCCATGTGTCGTCCTTGGGGAACAGATGCGACGGCCATTTCGGCGAGGCCAGCCCGCCAAAGTCCTTTGGATTTCGGCCGAACGGATCCGGACCGCGCAACATCGCTTCGATTCGAACGAGATTTTCCAAGGCAACGGACGAACTGAAAAGCTTCTCCGGCGGATGGTCGGGCGACAGATTGACCAGCGCCGCAACCCCGAGCGCCTCGCCGGCGTTGCGGATCAGGGGCTGTTCGATCGAAGCGTCGTATTGCGCCCACCAGAACCACGGCACGGTCCAGACCGGCGGATAACTGACGGGCGCATCGTTGGCGTGCAGGTTGTTTTCGAACCCGGAGAGACCGCTCGCGGCCAGATCGGTATAGAAGACCTGATTGCCGATCCGGTTCAGCGCGTCGAGACGGCCGTATCCTTCGTCGGTGTCCTTCTGGCCCTTCGCCTTCAGCGTCTTCTGGGTAACTTCGATCTGGTTTTTCAGGAAATCGCCCACGCCCTTGAGACCTTGCTTGAGCTTGTTGCGATCTTCCTTGCTGGACTCGGGGCCGAGCACGCGGTCCGCGAAGCGGTCGAAGCGGCCCGGCACGATCAATGTGTAGAAGATGGAAAGGCCGGTCGCCATCTCGAGCTTGCGCAGCTCCAGCATGGCCGCGCCGCCGTCGAAGCGCAGGCTGACCTCCTTGTAGCGGAGGCGTCCGGTATGACAGGCCGCACAGGTCAGCCCGATCCTGTCGGAATCGGGTTCACCGGTGCCGGGATTGATGACAGGGGTCATGCGCGAGAACCCGACCGGCAGGCCGTCGAAATTCTCGACCGGCGTCGGCTTCAGGCCGAACACCGATTCCGGTGCCGGCTCGGTCTTGACGCCAGGGGTGTTCGAAAAACCGAAGCGGCGCAGGGTCTCCGCGTCCGCGCGGACCGTTTTCGGACTCGGGATGAAACCGAACCGCTCGAGGTAACGTGGATCCGCCAGCAGGCCGGGTCGGGTGAACAAATGAAGGCCCGGCTGTTCCAGCGCCATAAACCAGGCGTAGGCTACCGGGAAGGTCGCGGTGCCCTGGCTCGCATGGTGGAACCAGTGTCGATCCTGCGTCGACCAGTTCTGGTCGAGCCAATGAGCGGCCTTCACCGGAGCGAGCTCCGGCAGCGACGGTGGCAGTAATTGCGCGAGCGGCGGCACGATCTTGCCTACCTGGTTGGGGAATTCGGCGATCGCCACGATCGCCGCGACGGCCAGGGCAACCAGCCAGACCGCGGCTTTGAGGACCTTGCGCAACGGACCGGGCGCCGGCGCATTTGCCTGCGACACCAGCCGCGCGTTGATGCGGTCGGGCAGC
>JAYSPJ010000456.1:0-1894 GCA_043722155.1 Bradyrhizobium sp. | reverse complement strand
CATTTGAGGTCAGGCGGGTGTCGAAGGTATCGACATAGTTCTTCAGGCTGTCGTGGATGTCCTGGGTCCGCTGGCCCATGCGCTCGACGATCTCGCCGCCGAAGGTTTTGACGGTGCGGTCGAATTCGGAGATGTGGCGGGTGATCAGGGCGCCGAGCATGCCGCTGTCGCGGGCGAATTTCTCGGCCAGTTCGCCGCCCTGGTTCTTCACCAGTTCGTCGAACGCGCTCATCTGCAGGGAGAGAGTGTCGTGCGCGGTTTCGGTCTGGCTGACGACCTTGGCCACCAGCGAATTCACGGTGACGTCGAGCGCGTCGCTGGCCTTGTCGCCGGAGGTCAGGATGTGGGACGCCAGCCGGTTGCCGGCCTCGTCGATCTTGTTGACGAGATCGCCGCTTCGCAGTTCGAGCTCCAGCAGCAGGGAGTCGCTGGAATTCTTCAGCGAGTCGTGAACCTGCTCGGTGCGGTCGGAAATGCCGTCGACGATGGTGGAAGAGCGCTGCTCGAATTCGCTGGTGATGCGGTCGATCCGCTCGTTCAGCATTTCGTGCACGCGGTCGGCGAGATCGACGAACTCGTCGTGGACGTGGCCGGTCTTGAAATTGAGGCTGGTGGTGAGACGCTCGCTGGCGTCGAGCACGGCGCGCGTGGTCTCGGCGCTGGCTTCCTCGAGACGGTCGAGCAGGTCGCCGCCGCGCTCGCCGAGCGCGAGGATCATGTTGTCGCCGGCGTGGCTGAGCGCGCCGGTGATGTGCGCGCCGCGTTCTTCCAGCGCTCCGGTGATGCTCTTGGCAACTTCATCGACGCGGGATGCGATCGCGTCCGAGATCAGCGCGATATCGTGGCGCAGGTCGATCTGCACGCCGGAGATGGCGCTGCGAACCTGCTCGGCCTGCCCGACCAGATTGTCGCGCTGATGGGCGATATCCTGCAGCAGCGCGCGGATGCGCACCTCGTTGTCGCTGTAGGCGCGCTCGAGCGCCGAGACTTCGTTGGCGACGAGGGTTTCGAGTTCGCCGGCGCGCGCGATCGCGCGTTCGACGCCGTCGCCCATGGCGGCGACTTCGCGGCGGATCGCCTGACCGACGGTGACCATCGAGTCGCTTGCTGCGCCCTCGGGCTCCGAGAAGCGGATCGCGACCTGCGCCATCGACTGCGCGATCATGCGCAATTCCTGGCCGCGCCAGGCAAGGCTCGCCAGGAAGTAGAACAGCAGTACCGGCGCAAAGAACAAGGCCGCAAGGCCGGCCAGCACCAGCGTACCGCCGGGACCCTGGCCGATCGCCGCCTGCAGCGAGGGCAGGAAGCTGAAGGTCAGCAGGGCGGAGCCGAGAATCCAGACGCCGGCAAACAGCGTGGCGAGGGTGTAGACGTTGCGGGCCGGCCGGCCCTTCTGAATCGCCTGCAGGATCTGCCCGATGGTTTCGCGGTCGTCATTGGCGGCGCGGCGGGCGGAGCGCGAGTCCTCGATGGGCTCGAAGATTTGCCGGTCGGCGCTCGGTCTGGTGTCGAAGTTGTCGCCGTAAGACGGTGACGAAGACGCATTGGAAGACTCCGCATCGCCGCGGACCGAACCGCGCATGTTGTCGGCGGCGGGCGCGTCACTGATGTTCAGGGCTTCCTGAATGGCAGAAAGCGCGACTTCTGTAGGGTCTTTGACCTTCTTGGGATTGTTCGCCATGTTCAGTCTGAGCCCTCGTTTTACTTTTTACGCGTCCGGGAGAGTCTTGCTGGAATGCCCCTCGCAAGCTCGAACCCGGTGTCATTCCCCGCGCGGAGCCAAGGCGCGACCGTCGCTCGCCTTCTCCGCCACCATCCGGAAACATCCTATTGGCTGAGCGGCGCGAATGAAATGGCTGCGATTAATACAATCTTAATCATCGTTAACAGCCCG
>JAYSPJ010000455.1:0-8548 GCA_043722155.1 Bradyrhizobium sp. | reverse complement strand
TGGCTGATGTCGCGAGCGGGCGCCCGCTGACTCCAGACGCGCTGTTTCGGATCGCCTCGATGACCAAGCCGGTCACTTCGGTGGCATTGATGCAGCTCGTCGAGCAGGGCCGCCTCAGCCTCGACGACCCCGCCGAAAAATATCTACCGGAGCTGGCGGGACTGAAGGTCTTCGAATCGTTCGACGCGGCGACTGGCGCCTACCGGCTCCGCCCGGCATCGAGACCGGCGACAGTCAAACACTTCCTGACGCATACGTCGGGACTGGCCTATCCGTTCACCAGCGCGACCTGGCGCGATTTCAAGCCGCGGGCCGGCGAGACCTACCCGTTCGGCGGACCGCTGCTGTTTGATCCGGGCGAGCGATGGCACTACAGCACCTCTACCGATGTCGTCGGCAAGCTGGTCGAGGTGGTGTCCGGCCAGAAGCTCGAGAAATATTTCCGCCAGCACATCTTTGCCCCGCTCAAGATGGATGACACGTCGTACAACGTGCCGGAGGCAAAGGGGTCGCGCCTCGTCGCGCAACAGTGGCGCGCCGGCGAGCGCATGGACGGCGCCATTGAATTGCAAAAGCCGCAGCTCGGGCTCACCATAGCGGCGCCGATCGGCGGCGGTGGCCTCGCCTCGACCGCCGATGATTACGGGCGCTTCGTGCGCATGTTGCTGAACGGCGGCACGCTTGATGGCGTGCGTGTGCTCAAGGCCGAGACGGTGGCGCTGATGGGCCAGAACCACATCGGCGCGGTCTCGGTCCCCGCGCTCAAGAGCGCGCTGCCGCGCAGCGCCGACTTCACCTTCATCGCGGACGGCCGCGACAAATGGGGGCTCGGCTTCCTCATCACGACCGATCAGGTACAAGGCAAGCGCTCGGCCGGCAGCCTGAGCTGGGGCGGCATCAACAACACGTTCTTCTGGATCGATCCCGCTCGCGGCATCGCCGGCGTGATTATGATGCAGTACCTGCCGTTCGCCGACGCCAGGGCGTTGGCCGTCTACGACACATTCGAGCGCGGTGCCTATCAGCTCGTGAACGCCGAGCGGTAGATTTCTTCACCATCGTCGTCCCGGCGAACGCCGGGGCCTATAACCCCAGGCGGAATTAGTCGAAGCGAGGCTTCTCGACAGAGTTTTTCAACCGCCCTTTCGCAGCGTATGGGTTCCGGCGTTCGCCGGGACGACGTGTGGAGGTGCCTTTGCCGGTGGATGGCGGCGAGGGTGGGGTGAGGAACGCGGCTGACGGCTTATCGCGTCGAACAGCCCGTTTGGAAGGGCCATGAGCGGTTCGAAAGTTGCGCCATGGTGGAATAGTGCCGGTGATTTGCCCGACGTGTCAAAATGATTTTGAGGGGCGGAGCGTCCATGCCATCGACCCCCTGTTACTGTGCATGGGGTTGTTTTCGATATTTTGGCTGGGAGCGAGCTTGTAGCCCGGATTGAGCGAAGCGCAATCCGGGAAACCGTCAACCGCCGATGCACTGCCCCGGATTGATCAATGCCCCGTCGGTGACGAGCGCCTCGATCTCATCGCCCGATAATCCAGCCTCCCTCAAAATCTCCGCGCCATGCTCGCCGAGCCGCGGCGGATGATGCCGGATCGAGGGCGGCGTCCTGCTCCAGGTCGCGGCGGGACCCGCGACACGAAGGGTGCCTTCGGTCGGATGCTCGATGGACTGAATGAGGCCCACCGCCGCCAGATGCGGATCGTCGATCAGGCTATCGAGATCGTGCAGCGGCGCATGCGGAATGTCGGCGGCTTCGAACAGGCGCATCCATTCGGCCGTGGTGCGGGTCTTCATGACCTCGGAGAACCAGCCATAGACGAAATCATAATTGCTGGTGCGTGAGGCGATGCTGTTCAGGCGGGGGTCGCGGCCGGCTTCGTCGTCCCGCCCGATGGCGTGAAAGAACGCGGCCCATTGCTTGTCGTTGTAAACCAGCGCGCAGATATAGCCGTCGCTGGTCCGGTAGGGGCGGCGGTCCGGCGACAGCAGGCGCGAATAGCCGGGCGGACCGATCGGCGGCTCAAAGCTTCGCCCCGCCATATGATCGCCGAGCACGAACTGCGCCATGGTTTCGAACATGGGAATCTCGATCGACTGGCCTTCGCCGGTGCGGTCGCGGTGCAGCAGCGCGGCCAGGATCGCGTGCGTGGCGTTGAGCCCGACGATGCGGTCGGCCACGGTCGCCGGCGAATAGCGCGGCTCGCCGGTGATTTGACCGGTCAGCGCCGGCAACGCCGTCATGCCCTGGATCAAATCGTCATAGGCGGGACGTCCGGCGTAGGGGCCTTGCTCGCCGAACCCGTGCAGGCTGGCATAGACAAGACGCGGGTTGAGGGCGAGCAGATCGTCCGCGCCGAGTTTCAGCCGGCGCATCGCGGCCGGCCTCACATTGTGGACGAACACATCGGCGGTGGCCGCGAGCCGCAGCAGCGCGTCGCGGCCGCCGGCCTTCTTGAGGTCGAGCCCGATCGAGCGCTTGTTGCGGTTGCCCTGCAGGTACATCGCGCCCATCTGCGGATGGCGCATCGGCGCTGCGTGACGCATCACGTCGCCTTCCGGGCTCTCGACCTTGATGACGTCGGCGCCGTAGTCGCCGAGGATCATGGTGGCGTACGGCCCCATCATCACGCTGGTCAGATCGATGATCCTGACGCCGGCGAGAGGTCCCGCCGGTGTCGCCGCCTTCGCGGGCTGCAGGGGCTCGGTCAACGGCCGGCGGTCAGGGCCCCGGTGAAGGCCTTGAACACCTCGGTGCCGGGCTTGCCGCGCTTGTCCATATCCTTCACCCAGTCTTCCGCGACGTTCTTGAAGGCGGTGTCGAACACCTTCTGGTCTTCGGGACCGAAGGCGATGACCTTCATGCCCTGGCTCTTGATCTTTTCGGCCGCGGTCTTCTCGCCGTCCTCGAAGCGTTTGCAGCCCTCGCGGGTGGTCTGCTCGCCGGCTTCGACCAGAGCCTTGCGGACGTTCTCCGGTAGCGATTTGAATTTCGTCTCGCCGATCGAATAGGTGAAGATCGCGGTGCCGAAGTTCAGTCCCTCGGTGCCGGATTTCAGGATCTTGCCGAAGTCGTAGGACACCGAACTCTGATAGGAGAAGATCAAGCCGTCGAGCGTGCCGCGGGTCAGCGATTCATAGATCTCGGGCGCAGCCATGCGCACCGGCACGCCGCCGATCGAGCGCATCATCAGATCCATCGCGCCGCCGGTGGTGCGGATCTTCAGGCCTTCCAGGTCCTTTGCGGTCTTGACCGTGCGGCTACTGGCGAGCTGGATCTGGTACGCCGGCAAGGCGATGGTCACCAGCGGCCGCAGCTGGTTCGGCCCGAATTCCCTGGTCTCCAGGATGCCGCCATTGTGCGAGATCTTGTAGAAGGCCAGCGAGCCCTGACACTCGGTATCGAAGATCCCCGGCAGTTCGGCAACCGCCGTCAGCGGATATTTTTCCGAGGAGTAAGACGGCACGATATAGGAAACGTCCGCCACGCCCGCGACCGTCAGCTGAGCCATGTCCTTGGCCTTGCCGAGCTGCTCGGCGGGATAGTGCTGGAACGTGACCTGGCCGTTGGTTGCCTTGGTCACCAGCTCCATGAACGGCTTGGCCACCAGCTCATGGATGACGTGACCGGCGGGAAGGCTTTCGGCGAGGCGCAGCGTGATTTTTTCCTGCGCCAGAGCCGGGCTGACACCTGCCGCCACCATCGCCGCGGCAATGACGATCCGCTTGTGCAAACCAATGGTCATGAGGTCTCTCTCCCTTTTTTGCTTATCGTGTTCAGTATCCCATCTTGATCGGCAACCACAAAATGATTTGCGGCCAGATCACCAGGATCGCAATCGCGAACAGATGGGCGATGAAATGCGGGAACACGCCGTGGAACACCTCGGCGACGGGACGCCCGGAATACCGCGCCACCACGAAACAGTTTAGTCCGACCGGCGGGGTGATCATGCCGACCTCGGCGGTGACGATCTTGATGACGCCGAACCAGAGCGGATCGTAACCCAGCGATTTGATCAGCGGCAGCACGATAGGAACCGTGAGCACCAGGATCGCGATCTGGTCCATGAACGAGCCCAGCACGATGTAGCCGAACAGGATGATGGTCAGGATCACCCAGGGCGCCACGTTGAGGGTGCCGACAAAGGCCACCAGGTTCTGCGTCACCTGGGTCAGGGTAAAGAAGTAGCCGAACACCGATGCGCCGAACAGGATCATGGCGATCATGCAGGTGCCATGCGCCGAGCGCAGCAGCGCGCTGCGCAGGCTGACCAGATTGATCTTTCCCCGCCATATTGCGAGGCCAAAGGCACCGAAGGCGCCGAGCGCCGAGGCCTCGGTCGGCGTGGCGATGCCGGAATAGATCACGCCGGTAACGAGGCCGAGCAGCAGCAGCATCGGCCCAACGATCTTCAGCATCCGGAACTTTTCGCGCAGGCTCACCGCAGGGCCGGCCGGCGCGCGCGATGGGTCCTGCCAGGCCAGAAACCAGACCGTCAGCATGATCGTGGCGGTGACGAGAATTCCGGGAATGACGCCGCCGATCAGCAGCGCGCCGATGTTCACTTCCGCAATCAGGCCGTAGATCACCAGCGCCACCGAAGGCGGAATCAGCATCGCCAGGGTGCCCGATATCGCCACCACTCCGGCGGCCATCTTCGGCTCATAGCCGTGTTTCAGCATCGCGGGCAGGCTGGTCGCCGACAGCGTGGCGGCCGACGCGGTGCTGGTGCCGCAGATGGCGCCGAAACCGGCGCCGGCCAAAGCGGTCGCCATGCCGAGTCCGCCGGGGACGCGGCCGACCCAGGCCGCGGTGGCCTTGAACAGGTCGTCGGCAATGCCGCTGACCAGAACGAATTCGGCCATCAGCAGGAACATCGGGATCGTGATCAGCTCGTAGGAGGTGACGGCCGACAGCGGCGCGGTCTGCAGGATGCCGGACAGGATCGGCATGCCGCCGATCAGATACAGTCCGAGCACACCGGAGCCCGCCATCGCAAAACCGACCGGCGTGCCGATCGCCAGCAGCACGAACAGGACAACCATGACAAGGGTGAGAATCATTCGAAGGTTTCCCCTGTGGCGTGCGATGCCGGCAGGGCGATCAGGTCGCGTCCGGTGGCGAGAGAAAGGACATGAGCGATCAGGTGGAGCACCAGCCGCAGCGTGATCAGCCCGGCGCCAAAGGGGACGAGCCCGATCGACGGCCACATCGGCCACGGAATGCCGCCGGCCATGACGTCGCTGGAGCGAAAGCTGTCGACCGCGCGCAGGAAGCCGAGCCAGGCGATCAGGGAAAACACCGTGATGCCGACCAGGCAGGTGACGATCTCCGTCACGCGGATCATCGCCGGCGGGAATTTCTGCTGCAGGATGTCGACGCTGACATGGGCGTGACTGGCATAGGCTTCCGACAGGATCAGGAAGAATATGCCGGCCATCAGATAGAGCGAGATCAGGTCGTAGGCCCACGAGAACGGCCGGTTGAAGCCATAGCGCATCACCACGTCGCTGAAGACGATGATCATGATCGCAAACATGAAAAATGCGGCGATCGAGGACACCACTTTCTCGACTGCCGCCAATGCTCTCAATAGTCCGTCGAGCACGTCGTTCCCCTTAAAGTATCCTGCCGCAAAGCGCGGAATTGGCTGCGCCGTAGCCGGGTCATTTAGCCGGAATGGTCGCGACCATGGCGTCGAATTCCCTGAGCGCCTCGCTGCCGCGTTTGCCGCGGGCGTCGAGCCCCTCGGCCCAGGTCTTGTTGACGCCCTTCATCAGCGCCAGGAATTTATCGGGCTGCTGCAGCGTCTCGAAGCGCACGCCGGTTGCCTGCAGTTTCTGCTTGGTCGTCTCGTCGGCCTTCTGTATTTCCTGGCAGGCGGTGGGAATGATCTCGTTGGCGACATCGATCATCGCCTTCTGTATTTCAGGCGAAAGCTTCTTCCAGGCAGCCTCGCTGATGGAATAGGACACGATGAAGCTGCCGAAGCCGAGCCCGTCGGTGGCATGCTTCACCAGCTTGTCGGCGCCATAGGCGACCACGCTCTCCAGCGGAAACAACAGGCCGTCCATGGTGCCGCGCGAAAGCGATTCATAGGCGTCGGGCGCCGCCATGCGGACCGGCACCGCGCCGATCGCGCGCAACGTCAGGTCCTGCGCACCGCCGGTGGAACGCAGTTTCAGGCCGGTGACGTCGGCGACATCCTTGACCGGCTGCTTGACGGTGAAGATGCGGTACTGCGGCAGGCTCACCGCCGCCTTGCCGAGCTGCTGCGCCGGATAGTGTTCGAAGCCGACGGCGCCGTTGGTGCGCTTGCTGACCTCTTCCATCCAGGGCTCGAGCACCAGCTTGACGAGATAGTGGCCCTTCGGAAATGAATCGGCGACCCGCAGTTTGATCGGATCGGCAGCTTGCGCAAGAATTGTCGATCCAATGAGAAGACCGCAGCTGACGAACGCCTGCCGTACCGATGTCATGTGTCCTCCATTCGGACGTTTCTTGATTTTGAATAGCTGCACATAAACGGAATGTATCGTCAAGGATAACCCCGGCGGCTCCCTCGCAGTGCGGGTATGCGCCACTCACAACCAGAAAGCGCAGGCTGCGGACGCGCGATCTGGATTTGTGACCTCGGGGATTTGCGGATAGAAGGGGACGGCGTCGAAGGTTCGTGCGCACGATGATCGAATGGAGCCTCTGGTGACAGTTTCAATGCGTATCGGCACGCGCAAGAGCATCATGGCGCTGGCCCAGACCGAGGAAATTGCCCGGCGGCTGCAGGCGGCGGCGCCCGAGCTCGACGTCGAAATCGTCAAGTTCGAAACCGTCGGGGATACCGACCAGACCAGCAAACTGCTGATGCATGGCGGCAAGGGCGGTGCCTTCGTCGCCGAAATTCGCGCGGCCGTCAGAGCAGGCAAGCTGCAGGCCGCGATGCATTCGCTCAAGGACATGCCGGGCAACGAGGACACGCCGGGGCTGGTGATCGGCGCGACATTGACGCGCGATCCGCCGACTGATGCGCTGGTGCTGCGCCCCGGCGTATCATTCGAGGATATCAGCCGCTCCAACGGCAAGGGTTTCAGGATCGGCACCAATGCAGTGCGGCGTGCCGCCTATGTGCGGCGGCTATTTCCGGAAATCGAGGTGATTCATTTTCGCGGCGCCGCCGACACCCGCGTTCGCAAGCTCGACAACCGCGAGCTGCAGCGGTTGCCCGGCGGCGGCGAGGTCGGTCCAGCCGACGCCTTGATCATGGCGCGCTCCGGACTGGAGCGCGTCGGCCTTGCCAACCGGATCGCCCATGAATTCTCGCCGCGGGAAATGCTGCCGGCGGCAGGGCAGGGCATCGTCGCGGTGGAATGCGCCGCCGGCGACTGGCAGACGCGGCGCTATCTTTCCCTGATCGACGATCCCTGGGCGCATCTCAGCTGCGACGCCGAGCGCGAGGTATTGTGGGTGCTCAACGGCCACTGCAACTCGCCGATCGCGGGATACTCGACCATTGATGGTGTGCAGATGACGCTGACCGCCTCGGTGCTGGATGAAGCCGGCGGCCGGTTCATCGAAGTCACGCGCGAAGGTGCGGCTGATCGCCCGCGCGAACTCGGCCGCGCCGTCGGCCTCGAACTGCTGGACAAGGGTGCGGCGGAGATTATCGAGCGTGGCCGGCCAGCGTGATTTTCTCCCTCTCCCCTTGTGGGCCTTACCCCCGATACGCCCGCACCCGCTGCACCATTTGCTCGACATGCGCGATCGGGGTTTCCGGCTGAATGCCGTGGCCGAGGTTGAAGATCAGCCGCCCTTGCGCGAAATTCGCCAGCACGTCGTCGATGGCGCGGTCCAGCGCCTCGCCGCCGGCGATCAGCACCAGCGGATCGAGATTGCCCTGCACGGCGACTTTGGTCTGCACGCGCTCGCGGATCAGCGACGGCTCGGCTGCCCAGTCGATGCTGACGGCATCGACGCCGGTGGCTTCCACATATCCCGGCAGCAGCGCGCCGGCGCCCCGGGGAAAGCCGATGATCTTCGCATCGGGCACCTGCCTGCGGACGCCTTCGACGATCCGCCGCGTCGGCTCGACCGACCAGCGCTGGAACTCGCGCGGCGGCAACACGCCGGCCCAGGTATCGAAAATCTGCAGCACGTCGGCGCCGGCCTTGAGCTGTCCGAGCAGATACTGAACCGAATTCTCCACCAGCACGTCGATGATCGCGGCGAACGCCTCGGGATGGCGATAGGCCATCATCCGCGCCGGCGCCTGATCGGGCGTGCCCTGTCCAGCCACCATGTAGGTCGCGACCGTCCACGGTGCGCCGCAGAAACCGATCAGCGCGATTTTCGGATCGAGCTCGCGGCGGACGCGGCGCTGCGCCTCGTACACCGGCTCCAACTTGGAGAAGTCGGCCTTTGATGCCAGCGTGCCGACCTTGTCCGGCGTGTCCATGGGATCGAGCCGCGGGCCTTCTCCGGCTTCGAACCGTACCGAACGGCCGAGCGCGTAGGGGATGACCAGAATATCCGAAAAGATGATGGCGGCG
>JAYSPJ010000454.1:0-5508 GCA_043722155.1 Bradyrhizobium sp. | reverse complement strand
TTTCATCCAGATGCGGGCCGACCTCGACCACAAGGGCTTCATCACCGCGTCAATCGACGACCTCACGACGTGGGCGCGGACTGGCTCCCTGATGTGGATGACGTTCGGGCTCGCCTGCTGCGCCGTCGAAATGATGCAGATGTCGATGCCGCGCTACGATGCCGAACGATTCGGCTTTGCGCCGCGCGCCTCGCCGCGGCAGTCCGACGTGATGATCGTCGCGGGCACCCTGACCAACAAGATGGCGCCGGCGCTGCGCAAGGTCTACGACCAGATGCCGGAGCCGCGCTACGTCATCTCGATGGGATCCTGCGCCAATGGCGGCGGCTACTATCACTACTCGTATTCGGTGGTGCGCGGTTGCGACCGCATCGTGCCGGTCGACATCTATGTGCCCGGCTGTCCGCCGACGGCGGAAGCGCTGCTTTACGGAGTGATGCTGCTGCAGAAGAAGATCCGGCGCACCGGAACCATCGAACGCTAAGGTTTTTGGAATGGACGACGGCAGGCTCGACGCCCTGGGGCAGACGATTGTTAGCGCGCTACCGGGCGCCGCGACCGCGCACAAGGTCGCGTTCAATCAACTCACGGTGACGGTGGAGGCCGGCAGGATCGTCGATGTCGTCAAATTCCTGCGCGACGATCCCGGTTGCCGTTTTGTCAGTTTCATCGACGTGACGGCGGTGGACTACCCCGGTCGCGAGAAGCGCTTCGACGTGATCTATCACTTTCTGTCTCCGACCCTGAACGAGCGCATCCGCCTGCGCGCAGAAGCCGACGAGAGCACCCAGGTGCCCTCGATCATCGAGGAGTTTCCGGGCGCCGACTGGTTCGAACGCGAGTGCTACGACCTCTACGGCGTGATCTTCACCGGCCATCCCGATATGCGGCGGCTGCTCACCGATTACGGCTTCGACGGCCACCCGCTGCGCAAGGATTTCCCGCTCACCGGTTTTGTCGAGGTGCGCTACGACGACCAGGAGAAGCGGGTGGTCTACGAACCCGTCCGCCTCAATCAGGAATTCCGCAAGTTCGATTTCCTCTCGCCGTGGGAAGGCGCCGACTATCCGGTGCTGCCCGGGGACGAGAAGGCGGGGCCGAAAGTGGGTGGGTAGACGCATGGGTTTCGATTTCCGTTCAGACCTCATCCTGAGGAGCCGCGCTCAGCGCGGCGTCTCGAAGGATGGCCGCGGCCACCGTGCCCGATGGTTCGAGACGCGCAGCTTCGCTGCGCTCCTCACCATGAGGGAGCTTCGTCGCCCGCATACGGATGCCGCGTCATGACCGAAGCTCCAGCCCTTCGCAATTTCACCATCAACTTCGGGCCGCAGCATCCCGCCGCGCACGGCGTTCTGCGTCTGGTGCTGGAGCTCGACGGCGAGGTGGTCGCCCGCGTCGACCCCCATATCGGGCTGCTTCACCGCGGCACCGAAAAACTGATCGAGCATAAGACATATCTGCAAGCGATCCCGTATTTCGACCGGCTCGACTATGTCGCGCCGATGAATCAGGAACACGCGTTCTGCCTGGCGGCGGAAAAACTGCTCGGCATTGCCGTGCCGCGCCGCGGGCAACTGATCCGGGTTCTGTACTGCGAGATCGGCCGCATCCTGTCGCATCTCCTCAATGTCACCACGCAGGCGATGGACGTCGGCGCGTTGACTCCGCCGCTGTGGGGCTTTGAAGAGCGCGAAAAGCTGATGGTGTTTTACGAGCGCGCCTCCGGCTCACGGATGCATGCGGCCTATTTCCGGATCGGCGGCGTGCATCAGGACCTGCCGCCGAAGCTGGTCGACGATATCGAGGCCTGGTGCGATCCGTTCCTGCAGGTGGTCGCCGATCTCGAGACTCTGCTCACCGGAAACCGCATCTTCAAGCAGCGCAATGTCGACATCGGGGTGGTGACGTTGCAGCAGGCCTGGGAATGGGGTTTTTCCGGCGTCATGGTGCGCGGCTCCGGAGCGGCCTGGGATCTGCGCAAGGCGCAGCCCTATGAATGTTACGCCGAGATGGATTTCGACATTCCGATCGGCAAGAACGGCGATTGCTACGACCGCTACTGCATCCGGATGGAAGAGATGCGCCAGTCCGTGCGCATCATGAAGCAGTGCATCGCGAAACTGCGTGCCCCCGACGGGCAGGGCGCGGTCGTCGTCGAAGACAACAAGATTGCGCCCCCGCGGCGCGGCGAGATGAAGCGTTCGATGGAAGCGCTGATCCATCACTTCAAGCTCTATACCGAAGGCTTCCACGTGCCGGCCGGCGAGGTCTACGCCGCGGTCGAGGCGCCGAAGGGTGAGTTCGGCGTCTATCTCGTCGCCGACGGCAGCAACAAGCCGTACAAATGCAAGATCCGCGCGCCGGGCTTTGCGCATCTGCAGGCGATGGATTTCATCTGCAAGGGCCATTTGCTGGCCGACGTCTCGGCCATTCTCGGTTCGCTCGACATCGTGTTCGGGGAGGTCGACCGGTGATGGCGATGCCGCCCATCCAGTTTGACCGGGCTACCGGCGTACTCCAGGGCGCCAATGCCTGGGAACGTCTGGCCGCGCTCGCCTTGTCGACGGGTTCGAAGGTGGCGTCGACGTTTTCGCATCGCGGCTACAATATGTGCGCCAATCTGCTGCGCAGGACGCTGCCCGAGCGCGACATCGACATCAAGCTGAATGCCGACGCGACCTTCGCGTTTCCCTATGGCGACGGCTACTGGAGCAAGCTGCTCAATCGGTCGTTCGATTACGAGAACGAACTGGAGCTGCTGTTCGAGAACTCCGCCGACGTCGACTACACGCTGCTCGATTGCGGTGCCAATTACGGCTACTGGTCGGTGCTGGTCTCCAGCGCGCCCTATGGGTCGCACAAGGCGATCGCGATCGAGCCGTCATCGCAGAATTTCGCCAAGCTGAAGAACAACGCCGCCATCAACGGCAACCGTTTTGAAGCGATAAAATGTGCGATCGGGGCGGCGAGGGGCACCGCGCGGTTGTCGGGCACCAAGCATGAAGCGCTCAGCATCGTCGGCGGCGCCGATGACGGCGGCGAGGACGTGCCGGTGATCGCGCTCGACAATTTGCTCGACGATGGCAAGATTTCCGCCGGCGAAAAATTGCTGATCAAGCTCGACGTCGAGGGCGTCGAGATCGAGGCGATCAAGGGCGGCGCGCGGCTGTTGCGGGGCGACAGCGTGATACTGTGCGAGGAACACGGCAACGATCGCCATCACACGGTGTCGCGCTACATCCTCGAGCACACGCCGCTCAAGCTGATCGTGTTCGATCCCCGCTCAAATCGCATGGAAACCGTGACCGAGCTTTCGATCCTCGACCGCATCAAGGTTTCAACCCACGTCGGCTACAACGTGTTCGGCACCGCAAGCGCTTTCTGGCTAGACCGGATCAGCGCTTTGAACGCCGCGCGCCGCGCGCAATGAGAGACTGAGAGACCATGTCCGTCCGCCGCCTTGCACCGAAGGAACTTCAACCCGCGAACTTCACGTTCTCCGCGGAAAACCTCGCTTGGGCGAAGCAGCAGATCGCCAAATATCCGGAAGGCCGCCAGGCCTCCGCGGTGATACCGATCCTGTGGCGCGTCCAGGAACAGCATGAGGGGTGGGTTTCGGAGGCGGCGATCCGTGCGGTCGCGGATTTGCTCGGCATGCCCTACATCCGGGCGCTCGAAGTCGCGACCTTCTACACCATGTTCCAGCTGCAGCCGGTCGGCAAGAAGGCGCATGTGCAGGTTTGCGGCACCACGCCGTGCCGGCTGCGCGGCGCCGGCGATATCATCGAGGTGTGCCAGAGCCGCATCCATCACGATCCCTTCCATCTGTCCAAGGACGGCAATTTCAGCTGGGAAGAGGTCGAGTGTCTGGGCGCCTGCGTGAACGCGCCGATGGTGCTGATCTGGAAGGACACCTACGAGGACCTGACCAAGGAAAACTTCGGCAAGGTGCTGGACGGCTTTGCCTCCGGCAATCCGCCGAAGCCGGGTCCGCAAATCGACCGTCAGTTTTCCGCGCCCGTGGGCGGATTGACCACGCTGAAGGAAACGACATGAACACCGACAGCACGGGGAGTGCGGGATCGATGCGACACTGGCGCTATATCGCGATGCATACGGTCGCGGCCGCTGCATTCATTTTCCTGCTGCAGCGCTACGCGCTGAGCGCGACGCTTGAATCAAGCCTGTTATGGGCGCTGACCTTCGGCGGATGCGCCGCGGGCCTCGCCTACATGCAGTCCAATCGCTGACCTCTTAGGAAGCTTCACGTCATGCTCGACGACAAGGACCGCATCTTCCGCAACCTCTACGGCCTCCATGACTGGGGCCTCGAGGGTGCGCGCCGCCGTGGCGCCTGGGACGGCACCAAGGCGATCATCGACAAGGGCCGCGACTGGATCATCAACGAGATGAAGGCGTCCGGCCTGCGCGGACGCGGCGGGGCGGGGTTTCCGACCGGGCTGAAATGGTCATTCATGCCGAAGGAATCGACCGACGGCCGGCCGAGCTATCTGGTGGTCAACGCCGACGAGTCCGAGCCCGGCACCTGCAAGGACCGAGAGATCATGCGGCACGATCCGCATCTGCTGGTCGAGGGCTGCCTGCTCGCAAGCTTCGCGATGGGCGCGCATGCCTGCTACATCTACGTGCGCGGCGAATTCATCCGGGAGCGCGAGCATCTGCAGGCCGCGGTCGATCAGGCCTATGAGGCCAGGCTGGTCGGCAAGGACAACATCAGCGGCTGGCCATTCGACATCTACGTTACTCACGGCGCCGGCGCCTATATCTGCGGCGAAGAGACCGCGTTGCTGGAAAGCCTCGAAGGCAAAAAGGGCATGCCGCGGCTGAAGCCGCCATTCCCGGCCAATGTCGGTCTCTACGGCTGTCCGACCACGGTCAACAACGTCGAGTCGATCGCGGTGGCGCCGGATATTTTGCGGCGCGGCGCGGCGTGGTTCGCCGCCATCGGCCGGCCCAACAATGTCGGAACGAAACTGTTCTGCATCTCGGGTCATGTCGAGCGGCCCTGCAACGTCGAAGAAGCGATGGGGATCCCGTTCCGCGAACTGATCGAGCGTCATTGCGGCGGCATCCGCGGCGGCTGGGATAATCTCAAGGCCGTGATTCCCGGCGGTTCCTCGGTGCGCATGGTGCCGGCCGACCAGATCATCGATACTCCGATGGATTTCGACAGCCTCGGCAAATTGCGTTCCGGTCTCGGCACCGCCGCCGTCATCGTGATGGACAAGTCGACCGACCTGATCCGGGCGATCGCGCGGATTGCCTATTTCTACAAGCACGAGAGCTGCGGCCAGTGCACGCCGTGCCGCGAGGGCACCGGCTGGATGTGGCGGGTGCTCACCCGCATGGCCGAGGGCCGCGCCCACAAGCGCGAGATCGACATGCTGCTGGAAGTGACAAAACAGGTCGAGGGCCACACCATCTGCGCGCTCGGCGACGCCGCGGCGTGGCCGATCCAGGGCCTGATCGCGCATTTCCGTCACGAGA
>JAYSPJ010000453.1:0-5572 GCA_043722155.1 Bradyrhizobium sp. | reverse complement strand
AAGCATCCGGAGACGGGCTGTGGTGCTGCCCTTTGTGGATGGAAGACGGAACAAATCCAAAATACTTGCGGAAGACACGGCTGAAATGCGACGAACTGGAAAAGCCCCACGAAAATGCTACATCCGTGATCGTCTTTCCAGCCTGGGTCTCCAGCTCCTGGCGGCAGTGCTGTAACCGCGCCTGCCAGATATAGTCGCTGACGGTGATGCCCCTGTCACTGAACAGCATGTGCAGATAACGCTTGGTGCAGCCGAGCGCCGCCGAGATCTGGTCGATGCTGAGATCCGGGTCGCGCAAATGTTCGCGGATGAAGAACTGAGCCCGAATATAGGTCGCCTCGGCACCGCCACGGTCGAACATCGTGTCGGCCTCGCGAAGTGGCAATAGCAGAAGGTCGATCAGCGAGTCGGCGACGCCGATGGCATTGTACGGCGATAGCTTGGTCGCTTCGTCAAACACAGCATGCACGAAGTCATAGGCGATGCGCCCGGTGCCGGTGCGTGCCGAGAGTTTAATGCTGACATCTTCGACAAGCGAACACCGCGCTCTCGCAACAGCTCCTTGGGCACGATGACAACCTCGTGCCGCGTCAGCGCAGGACTGATGATCGTATGAGGACAGGATACATCGTAGGCGAGACAGTCGCCGGGCCGCAGTTCGATATGGCGGCCGCTCTGTTCGAAATAGGAGATTCCGTGGGTCTGGAACAGTATTTTGACGAAGGGATGTTCGTTCAGCCTCACGCGCGAAGGAGCATGCGCGATCCGGTGCTGACTGACCTCGATCTGGCAGAGCTTCAGCTGGGAGACGGTGGTGTAGTTGATCCGCGCCTCGAGCGATGAAGCATGCAGCGGATCGACATCAAATCGCCCGCACAGATCCGTCAGAGCATCGGACCAAAATTGGATCTGTTTCTTCGGCGCCAATCCGGAAGTGCTGAGCGAGCGGACTGTATCGGACATCATCCAGCCACCGATTCGAGAAACGTGACTGCTGCCGCGAGCGGCCCAGTCACGGTGAAGCGCCATTTAGCTCAGGTCAGAACGGTCGATTGAACTTGAGCAACATATGTCCCGGCATCCATTCAACAATCCTCCGACTTAGTTTCTGCCCCGTCAAGCGAAACCTCAACCCCCGGTAGCTCGGATGGTTTTTGCAGCGCGCACTCCGTTGCACTGCCGCATGGATGGCGATGCCAGCCAGAGTTACGCCGAGGGCCAAAAAGATCGTCCAGTTTCGCTTTGGAGCAAATGCCCTTCCCTCTTGGGCAAGTTTCCCATGATCGAACGGGATAAGGATAAGGAACAAAATGGAAAAAGTGGGCCGTTTCGGCGGAACCCCAAAGCTCATCAGTGGGAGGAATACGCTATGCGCAAGGTGCTATTAGCAACCCTTGGTTCCATCGCGGCGTTTGCCGCGGGCGGCGCTTTGGCTAACGACGAACTGAACAAGATGGCGCAGAACCCAAAGGACTGGGTGATGCCGGCAGGCGACTACGCCAACACACGCTACTCGAAGCTCAATCAGATTAACGCAGCCAATGTCGGCAAGCTGCAGGTCGCCTGGACGTTCTCGACCGGCGTGCTGCGCGGTCACGAAGGCGGACCGCTCATCATCGGCAACATGATGTACGTCCACACCCCCTTCCCAAACAAGGTCTATGCTCTTGACCTATCCAAGGACAACCAGATCGTCTGGAAGTACGAGCCCAAGCAGGATCCGAACGTCATCCCGGTGATGTGCTGCGATACGGTGAACCGTGGCGTCGCCTATGGGGATGGCTTGATTTTCCTGCACCAGGCCGACACCACGCTGGTCGCCCTCGATGCCAAAACCGGCAAGGTGGCTTGGTCGGTGAAGAACGGCGACCCTGGCAAGGGCGCGACCGGCACGTCGGCGCCGCTTGTGGTCAAGGACAAGGTCCTGGTCGGCATCTCCGGCGGCGAATTCGGCGTGCAATGTCACGTCACCGCCTACGATCTCAAGTCCGGCAAGCAGGCGTGGCGGGCGTTCTCTGAAGGTCCGGACGACCAGATCATGCTCGATCCGGTAAAAACCACCGAACTCGGCAAGCCGGTCGGGAAGGATTCCAGCATCAAGACCTGGCAGGGCGATCAATGGAAAATCGGCGGCGGCTGCACATGGGGCTGGCTGTCCTATGACCCCGCTCTGAACCTCGTCTACTACGGCTCCGGAAATCCCTCGACATGGAATCCGAAGCAGCGTCCTGGCGACAACAAATGGTCGATGACGATCTTCGCGCGCAATCCGGATGACGGCATGGCCAAGTGGGTCTACCAGATGACGCCGCATGATGAGTGGGACTACGATGGCGTCAACGAAATGATCCTGACCGACCAGCAGATCGGCGGTGCCCCGCGCAAGCTGCTGACTCATTTCGACCGCAACGGGCTCGGTTACACGCTCGATCGGGACACCGGTGAATTGCTGGTGGCCGAGAAATACGATCCCAAGGTCAACTGGACCAGCGGCGTCGACATGAACAAGAGCTCGCCGACCTACGGTCGTCCCAAGGTTCTTGATCAATATTCGACCGAAAAGGGCGGCGAGGACAAGAACACCAAGGGGATCTGCCCGGCCGCGCTCGGCACCAAGGACGAGCAACCGGCGGCCTATTCGCCGGATACGCAGCTGTTCTACGTTCCGACCAACCACGTCTGCATGGACTACGAGCCGTTCAAGGTGAGCTACACCGCGGGCCAGCCCTATGTCGGGGCGACGCTCTCGATGTATCCGCCTCCCGGCGAGACCCACATGGGCAATTTCATCGCCTGGGATGGCAAGACCGGCAAGATCGTGTGGTCGAACAAGGAGCAGTTCTCGGTCTGGTCGGGCGCGCTCGCTACCGCCGGCGGCGTGGTGTTCTACGGGACGCTCGAAGGCTACCTCAAGGCGGTCGATGCCAAGACGGGCAAGGAACTCTACAAGTTCAAGACCCCCTCCGGCATTATCGGCAACGTCACGACCTATGAGCAGGCCGGCAGGCAGTATGTCGCTGTGCTGTCCGGCGTCGGTGGCTGGGCGGGTATCGGCCTTGCCGCCGGCCTGACCGACCCGACCGCCGGCCTCGGCGCCGTCGGTGGCTACGCTGCGCTCAGCAACTACACCGCGCTCGGCGGATCACTGACAGTGTTCGCGCTGCCGCAATAAGCTGAGGCGACCTCGTTCCGGTGCGTGGAGTAGATCCATGCACCGGTTCGCCTGCCATCGAATGTCGAGGACAAGCTCTTGCGTACAATCTGGTTTGCGGGTGCCGCGATGATCCTCGTGGTATCAGGAGGAATTGTCCTCGCCGAAGGCCGGGTCGATCCGGCGGCCGTCAAATCCGAGGACGGCAAGTACTTCGACAAAGAAGGCAACCCGACTTTCAAGGTCGGGTCCGATAGCACGGTGGATTGGTATACCTACTCCGGGTACCGCCGTTACCACTCGGAATGCCATGTCTGCCATGGCCCCGACGGGATGGGATCTACCTACGCCCCTGCGCTCACGGATTCACTCAAGACCATGAGTTACGACGACTTCCTGGGCGTGGTGGCGAGCGGCCGCAAGAACGGCAACTCCGTCATGCCCGCGCTCGGAGATAATCCGAACGTCGCCTGCTACATGGACGACCTTTACATCTATCTGCGTGCCCGTGCCCATGACGCCGTCGGGCGCGCGCGTCCTGCCAGGAAAGAAGACAAGCCGGAAGCCTACACCCAGGCGGAGAACTCCTGCATGGGCAAGCGATAATCAAGCACGCGAAGCAATTCACAATCTGTTACTGCAGCGACTTGAAAAGCGAAATTGGAGTTGAGAATGAAGACCCGCGCTGCTGTCGCGTTCGAAGCAAAAAAGCCTCTCGAGATCATTGAGGTTGATCTCGACGGGCCGAAGACCGGTGAGGTCCTTGTCGAAATAAAGGCGACAGGGATTTGTCACACCGACGCCTACACCCTCGACGGTTTTGACAGCGAAGGTATCTTTCCCTCGATCCTCGGCCATGAGGGCGCGGGCATCGTCCGTGAGGTCGGAGCGGGCGTGACCTCGGTGAAGCCGGGCGACCATGTCATACCGCTCTACACGCCCGAATGTCGCCAGTGCAAAAGCTGCCTGAGCCAGAAGACCAATCTTTGTACCGCGATTCGCGCAACCCAGGGCAAGGGCGTGATGCCGGACGGTACGTCGCGCTTCAGCCACAAGGGCAAACCGATCTTCCATTACATGGGTTGCTCGACGTTTTCGAACTTCACCGTGCTGCCGGAAATCGCGGTGGCGAAGATCCGCGAAGATGCCCCCTTCGACAAGAGTTGCTACATCGGCTGTGGTGTGACGACGGGCGTCGGCGCCGTGGTCAACACCGCCAAGGTTACTCCGGGCGCCAATGTGGTTGTGTTCGGGCTTGGCGGAATCGGCCTGAACGTCATTCAGGGCGCCAGGATGGTGGGCGCCGACAAGATCATCGGAGTTGACATCAACGATACCAAGGAGGAATGGGGCCGACGCTTTGGCATGACGCATTTCGTCAATCCCTCCAAGCTCGGCGGCGACATCGTTCAGCACCTGGTCGCGCTCACCGACGGCGGCGCCGACTTCACCTTCGACTGCACCGGCAACACCACCGTGATGCGCCAGGCGCTCGAGGCCTGCCATCGCGGCTGGGGCGTCTCCGTGGTGATTGGGGTGGCGGAATCCGGCAAGGAAATTGCCACAAGGCCGTTCCAGCTTGTGACCGGCCGCGTATGGAAGGGCACCGCGTTCGGCGGCGCGCGAGGCCGCACCGATGTGCCGAAGATCGTTGACTGGTACATGAACGGAAAGATCGAGATCGACCCGATGATCACGCATGTCCTCAAGCTGGAAGAGATCAACAAGGGGTTCGATCTAATGCATGAAGGCAAATCAATCCGTTCGGTCGTCGTATTCTGAGTCAAAAACGTCAAACACAAGGAGGATAGCCCATGACTGTTCATATCCACCCATCGATTGACAACGGGGTAAAGAAAGGCTCGGGCAGCTTTACCGGCGGCACCCTGGTCTGCAAATGCAAGGACAAACCGGTCAAGGTCGGCATCAAGGGCGATGTCGCTCACAATCACGCCTGCGGCTGCACCAAATGCTGGAAGCCCGGCGGGGCGATCTTCTCGGTCGTAGCGGTTGTGCCGCGCGAAAATGTGACGGAACTCGAAAACGGCGACAAGCTGCAGATTGTCGATGCGTCGGCGGCGATCCAGCGACGCGCCTGCAAGGTTTGCGGCACGCATATGTACGGCCGCATCGAGAACAAGGCGCATCCCTTCTATGGACTCGATTTCATCCACCCCGAACTATTCCAGGAAGCCGGCTCGGCCGCGCCGGGGTTCGCGGCGTTCGTATCGTCCGTGATCGAGTCAGGCGTCGCTCCATCGGAGATGGCGGGTATCAGATCGCGTCTCACGGAACTCGGCCTTGAGCCTTATGATTGCCTGTCTCCGGCGCTGATGGATGCGATTGCCACCCATGTGGCGAAATCGAGAGCCAAAGCGGCCTGATCCCGGAATGGCTGGGGTCGCCGGCTGCCACCGCCGG
>JAYSPJ010000452.1:0-20626 GCA_043722155.1 Bradyrhizobium sp. | reverse complement strand
GGGATCGAGGTCATCGCCAAACCGGCTGACCGTCAGCCCATAACCGCCGCCGCCTGACCGGCCCGGCCGTCACCAAAATTTGGCGATAGCTCCGAGGGTCGATCAGATTGGTCTAGGTAGTGGCAGTTAAGACACATCGTCGTCGGCGGTCTATGGTCAATTTGGGCCTTTTTCTACGGGTGCGAGCTTGAATATCGTCGACGCATTCCTGTTTCAGGCCCGGCATCAACCGACGGCGCTGGCCGTTTGCGCGCCCGGCTTGCACTACAAGACGGTCAGTTATGGACGCCTTGCCCACTTCGTCAACAACGTCGGCTGCCGCGCCGTCTTGGCCGGCCTGAAACGCGGCGACGTCGTGGCCGTCATTACCGGCGATCCCGTGCTTCACCTGGCGCTGGTCCTCGGCCTGACGCGGATCGGCGTAGTGACGCTTTCAACCGGCGGCAGGCGACTGCCGACCGAGTTCCGGATCGATGCGGTGGCCTCGGATCAGCCCGGGGATTTCCAAAATGCCAGCCGCGTCATCGTCGCCGACCAGACATGGACGATGGGGCCTGGAGAAGCTCCCAAGGTCGACATCGATTCCGAATATGGCGGTGGATCGGCGCCGGCTCGGATCATCCTTACGTCGGGTACGACAGGCGATCCGAAGGGCGTTCTCCTGAGCCATGACATGATGCTGCGGCGGTTGCAGGCCTATGACGTGGCCTTCGGAAATGTGGTGCCGACATGTTCGCGCTTTTTTCTCGATCTCGGGCTCATCTCAAGCTTCGGATACACTTGGACGATGTACATTCTGTCGCGGGGCGGCGGGATATTTCTGCGCGGTTCCGACCCCGCCGAGACCATGCAGGCGTTCGATCTGTACAAGGTCGAGTGCATGATTGCGGCCCCGTCCGGTGTTGTGGAATTCCTGGACTATTACGAACGATCCCCCGACTTCGGCTGTCCATTCAAGGTGATGATGGCATCGGGAAGCCTGCTGTCGCGCGCCTTGTCCGAACGGGTGCGCGCCCGCACGTGCTCGAATCTGCTGGCCACCTATGGCGCAACCGAAATCAGCCCTATGGCGTGCGCACCCGCTCACCGCATTACCGATATCAAGGGCGCCGTAGGCTATATCGCGCCGTGGGTGCAGGCGCAGGTCGTCGACAAGGACGATCAGCCTGTTGCGCCCGGCGTCGAAGGACTGATCAGGATGCGCGGGCATACCTGTTTGAGCGGTTATCTGGGAGATCCCGCTGGTTCGGAAACCTTCTTTCGCGCTGGCTGGTTCTATCCGGGCGACATCGGAAGGATCACGGACGACCGGCTGCTCATTATTTCCGGTCGCCAACAGGCGGTCATCAATGTGGGCGGCAACAAGATCAATCCGGAAACCATCGAGGCAGTCCTCCAATCCTATCCCGGCGTGCTTCATTCCGCCGTTTTCGGTCGCCCGAATGAATTGGGCATCGAACAGATATGGGCGGTCGTTTCTGCCAGCGAGGATTTGGACCTCAAGGCGGTTCGTGCTTATTGCTCAAAGGCGCTCGCGGGCCCTTTCGTACCCGTCAGGATCCTCCAGGTACCGAACGTGCCGCTCAACGACATGGGCAGGGTGGACCGAAAATCGCTGCCGGGATTGGCCGTTTCGTTGACCGGATAATCCGTTACTCCGATCTTTGGAGATGTAACTGTCATGTACGACATCTTTTGTCGAAACAGCATAAGCATGGCATTTGCCGCGATCGCGGCGATGTCTGGCGCTGCGGCGGCCCAGGATTACCCCTCTCGACCGATTGCGATCATCGTTCCTTTCACTGCGGGAGCTTCAGCGGACACGATCGCGCGTATCCTGGCGGAGCGCATGCAAAGTTCGCTCGGTCAGCCCGTCAGGGTCGAAAACATCTCCGGTGCGGGCGGGACCATCGGCATCGAAAAGGTCGTTCGTGCGGCTCCTGACGGCTACACCGCGCTTGTCGGCAACTGGAGCAGCAATGTCGGGGCGCCGGCGATCTATCCGATCGCATTTGACATCTTCAAGGATTTGCAGCCGGTTTCGCGACTGACGGATGTTCCGTTGATGCTGATCGGACGGAAGAGTTTGCCGGCATCCAATCTGCGGGAGCTGATTGATTGGCTGCGGGCACATCCTGACAAGGCGTCCGCCGCGACAATCGGCATTGGAAGCGCCTCGCAGCTGTGCGCTGTCGACCTACAGAACAACAGCGGTTCGCATTTTCAATTGGTTCCCTATCGCGGCGGCGCTCCGGCCATTCAGGATGTTCTCGGTGGCCAGGTCGACATCATGTGCGGCGAAGCGTCCGGCATGTTGCCCCATGTGCGTGCCAGGTCGGTCACGGCATTCGCTGTGGTGAAGGGCACGCGCTGGTTTGCGGCGCCGGACATTCCGACGACCGCAGAATTGGGCCTGCCGAACCTCGATCTCACATTCTGGCATGGACTGTGGTTGCCAGCGAGTACACCGCCTTCGATCGTAGCAAGGCTCAACGCCGCCGTGCAAGATGCGCTCGCCGATCCCACCGTTCGCCAGCGAATTCATGATGTGGGTCAGGAAATGCCGCCACTCGAACAGCAATCGCCGGAGGGCCTTGCCGCATTTCACAAGGCTTCGACCGACCGGTGGTGGCCAGTGATCAATGCTGCAAAGTTGCGCCCCGAATAAAGAGCCTTTGCGCGCCTCAGCCGATTGGGCACCAGGCGCTGGATGTCGTCCGCTAGCGCTGCGTCAGGAAGCCGACCACGGCGTCGGTGAAGGCGTGCGACTGTTCGACGTTGGAAATATGCGCGGCGTCGAGAATCGTCAAGGAAGCACCCGGAATCTGGCTGCGGATGAACTCGCCGGCCGCGACCGGAGTCGACGTGTCGTGGCGCCCGGCAATCACCAGCGTCGGGCTTTTGATTTTCGGCAGCAGCGCGCGCTGGTCGAGCGTAGCAAGCGCTTCGCAGCAGGCGATATAGCCCTGCACCGGCGTGGCGAGCAGCATGGCTTTCACGTTTGCGGTAATCTGCGGCTCGCGTTCGCGAAAATCGGCGGTCAGCCAGGCCGCGATGACGGTATCGGCGATCGCGGCGATGCCGCCTTCCTGCACCGCCTTGATGCGGTTCAGCCAATTGGTCGGATCGGGATAATGGCAGGCGGTGTTGGCCAGAATGATCTTGCCGAAGCGCTCCGGGGCGTTGGCCCCCAGCCACTGTCCGACCATGCCGCCCATCGACAGCCCGCACCAGTGCACCTTCTCGATATTGAGATCGTCGAGGATCGCCAGCACGTCGCGGCCAAAACGCTCCATGGAATAGGGGCCCGGCGGCACGCTGGATTTGCCGTGGCCGCGCCGGTCATAGCGGATCACCCGAAACAGCTGGGTGAGCGCCTTCATCTGCGGCTCCCACATCTGCATCGTGGCGCCCAGCGAATTCGACAACATCAGCGTCGGTCCGCCGTCGCGGCCCTCGACTGACACGTTGAGCAGGCAACCGTCGGCATCGATCATCGGCATTTTGAGTTCCTCGTCACGTGCGGGACCTAACCATTTCCGGGCTGCCTCTGCCAATCCCAAAGCATCGGCACAAGTCTGCTGCGCTGCGAATAAGCATCGCTAATGGTCCATCACCGCCCTTCCTTTTGGGCCTGACGTGCTTTACTTGGGGATAACGGGACTTGGGATAACGGGCGAAGCGATCCAGGAGGCTCCACGATGGCCATGACGATGAACGGCGAAGTCCAGCTTGCGGCGCCGCGCGAGGCCGTGTGGACCAAATTGAACGATCCGGAAGTGCTGAAGGCCTGCATCCCCGGCTGCGAGGAGCTGGAGAAGACCGAGGACAACGGTTTTCGCGCCGTGGCAAAAATGAAGGTCGGGCCGGTGTCGGCCCGCTTCAAGGGCCGGGTGACGCTGAGCGATCTCGACCCGCCCAACGGCTACCGGATATCGGGCGAGGGCGAGGGCGGGGTCGCCGGCTTCGCCAAGGGTGGCGCCACCGTGGCGCTGGCCGACAAGGACGGCGGCACGCTGCTGACCTACAATGTCGAGGCGCAGATCGGCGGCAAGCTGGCCCAGCTCGGCCAGCGCCTGATCAACGGATCGGCCAAGAAACTGGCCGATGAATTTTTCGCCAATTTCGCCAAGGCGGTGCAAGGCTGATTACTGACGATGTCAGATCGGTGAGTCGCTTGCTGCCCATGCTTCGAGACGCTCGCGTCGCTCGCTCCTCAGCATGAGGTTGTTGTGTTTCAACGAGTTAGACCTCATCCTGAGGAGGCCGCGAAGCGGTCGTCTCGAAGGATGGGCTGCAATACCCCCCAAGACCATATCCGGCCATGCCCCAGATGAGTGGCTCATGAGGTTGCTCATTGCCGGGATGGCCCATATTATGGCTTTGGAATGATTTTAATGACTGCGCCGCCGTGCAATGCAGCAGCGCAGATGAAGAGAGTGCTGAATGGCCAAGATCTCCCTCGTCGTGAACGGCAATCCCGTCAACGCCAATGTCGACCCCCGCACCCTCCTGGTGCAGTTTTTGCGCGAGAATTTGCGCCTGACCGGCACCCATGTCGGCTGCGACACCTCGCAATGCGGCGCCTGCGTCGTCCATCTCGACGGCAAGGCGGTCAAAGCCTGCACCACGCTGGCTGTGATGGCTGACGGCCACGAGGTCAGGACCATCGAGGGCCTTGCCGCCGACGGCGCGCCGCTGCATCCGATGCAGGAGGCCTTCCGCGAGCACCACGGCCTGCAATGCGGCTTCTGCACCCCCGGCATGATCATGACGGCGGTCGACCTCGTCCACCGCAAGGGCCACGATCTAAGCGACCACACCATCCGCGAAGAGCTCGAAGGCAATCTCTGCCGCTGCACCGGTTACCAGAACATCGTTCTGTCGATCGCGGCCGGCGCCAAGGCGATGGCGAACTCCGACCTCGCGTAACGCACGGCGATCAGGAATATCTCATGTACGAATTCAAATATCATCGTCCGGCGACCGTTCGGCAGGCCGCCAATCTCCTGCTGAAAAATGAGGACGCCAAGGTGATCGCCGGCGGCCACACGCTGTTGCCGGTCATGAAGCAGCGGCTGGCCAGCCCGCCGCATCTGGTCGACCTCAGCCATATCGAGGGGCTGGACGGCATCGAGATGAAGGGCCGCTCGCTGGTGATCGGCGCCACCGCTACCCACAACACGGTCGCTTCTTCCGCGATCGTCGGCGAGGCGATCCCGGCGCTGGCCGAACTGGCCGGCCTGATCGGCGATCCCGCGGTGCGCCACAAGGGCACCATCGGCGGATCGCTCGCCAACAACGATCCCACCGCCGATTATCCCGCGGCCTGCCTTGCGCTCGGCGCCACCATCGTCACCAACAAGCGCCGCCTCAAGCCCGAGGAATTCTTCCAGGGCCTGTTCACGACCTCGCTGGAAAGCGACGAGATCATCACCAAGGTGATGTTCCCGGTGCCGAAGAAGGCCGCCTACATCAAGTTCCGCAACCAGGCCTCGCGCTACGCGCTGGTCGGGGTGTTCGTCGCCAAGCGTCCGTCGGATGTCCGCGTCGCCGTCACCGGCGCCGGTTCCGAAGGCGTGTTCCGCGTCACCTCGTTCGAGGAGGCCCTGAAGAAGCGCTTCTCGCCGAAGGCGCTCGACGGCATGACGGTACCGGCGGACGGACTGAACGGCGATCTGCACGGCAGCGCCGAATATCGCGCCCATCTGATCGCGGTGCTGGCGCGCCGCGCCGTCGAAGCCGCGACCGGCAAAGCCTGACATTGCCGGGCAGAAGTCCATCAAGATTGGCGTTCCCGGGATTGGCATTGCGATGACTGCATTGGCGCTGCCCACCTCCGTCGATGCGATGCTAGAACTCCTGACCTCGCGCGGCTACCTCGCGGAGCGTTCGCTGGCGACGGTGACCTATCTCGCGCTGCGGATGGGCCGGCCGCTGTTCCTCGAAGGCGAGGCCGGTGTCGGCAAGACTGAAATTGCAAAAGTGCTGTCGGCGGCGTTGGGACGCAAGCTGATCCGGCTGCAATGCTACGAAGGCCTCGACGTCGCCTCCTCGGTCTACGAGTGGAACAGCGCCGCGCAGATGATCGCGATCCGGCTCGCCGAAGCCGCCGGCGACACCGACCGCGACCAGCTTTCCAGCGACATTTTCGCCGAACGCTACCTGATCAAACGGCCGCTGCTGCAGGCGCTGGAGCCCGACGTGGCCGGCCCGCCGGTGCTCTTGATCGACGAACTCGACCGCGCCGACGAGGCGTTCGAGGCTTATCTGCTGGAAATTCTCTCGGACTTCCAGGTGACGATTCCCGAATTCGGCACCATCAAGGCGCCGCATGCGCCGATCGTCATCATCACCTCGAACCGGACCCGCGAAATTCACGACGCGCTGAAGCGCCGCTGCCTCTATCACTGGGTGGATTATCCCGATGCCGAGCGTGAGCTTGCGATCGTCAAATCGCGGGTGCCCGGCATCTCCGCGAAACTGTCGCAGCAGGTCGTCCGCTTCGTGCAGGCGCTGCGCGACCAGGATTTTTACAAGTCGCCCGGCGTCGCCGAGACCATCGACTGGGCCACCGCGCTGACCGAACTCGATGCGAGATCGCTGACCCCGCAGGTGGTGGGCGACACCCTCGGCGCACTGTTGAAATATCAGGACGACATCGCGCGGATGCAGGGCGACACGCTGGCGAAGGTCTTGAAGGAAGCGACGAGCGAGATTTAGTTCGCGCGTCGCAACAACAACGTCGTCATTCCGGGGCGTCGCGCAGCGACGACCCCGGAATCTCGCGCTACAATCTCTGGATTCCGGGTTCGCGCTGCGCGCGCCCCGGAATGACGGTCGTAAGTCGCAAGCCGGATTGTTCAATGGCCATCAATCATCTCGCGCCCCCGACCGGCCAAATGGCGGACAACGTCGTCGGCTTTGCCCGCGCGTTGCGCGCCGCGGGGATTCCGGTCGGGCCCGGCGCCGTGATCGATGCGCTGAACGCGCTGCAGGTGATCGAGATCGGCAACCGCGCCGACGTCTTCACCACGCTGGAAGCCATCTTCGTCAAGCGCCACGAGCATGCGCTGATCTTCGCACAGGCGTTCGACCTGTTCTTCCGCGCCGCCGAGGAGTGGAAGCACATGCTGGATTCGGTGCCGCTGCCCGACCACGCCAGGAAGAAGCCGCCGCCGGCGTCGCGCCGCGTCCAGGAGGCGCTGTCGCAGCCGCAAACGACCGAGATGCCGCAGGCCCAGGAGCAGGAGCTCCGGCTGTCCGTGTCCGACAAGGAAGTGCTGCAGAAAAAGGATTTCGCGCAGATGAGTGCGGCCGAAATCGCGCAGGTCACCCGGGCGATTGCGCAGATGAAGCTGCCGCAGGCCGAATTGCGCACCCGCCGCTACCAGCCCGACGCGCGGGGCCTGCGGCTCGACATGCGCCGCACCCTGCGCGGCAGCTTGCGCACCGGTGGCGACATCATCGACATCCATCGCCTCGGGCGGATCGACAAGCCGGCGCCGATCGTGGCGCTGCTCGATATATCCGGCTCGATGAGCGAGTACACGCGGCTGTTCCTGCATTTTCTGCACGCCATCACCGACGCCCGCAAGCGCGTCTCGGTGTTTCTGTTCGGCACGAGGCTGACCAATGTGACGCGCAGCTTGCGGGCGCGCGATCCCGACGAGGCGCTGGCGAGCTGTTCTTCTGTTGTGGAGGACTGGGCCGGCGGTACCCGCATCGGCACCTCGCTGCACTCCTTCAACAAATTGTGGGGTCGCCGCGTGCTCGGGCAGGGCGCCATCGTGCTCTTGATTTCCGACGGGCTGGAGCGTGAGGCGGATGCCAAACTGGCGTTCGAGATGGACCGGCTGCACAGGTCGTGCCGCCGCCTGATCTGGCTCAATCCCCTGCTGCGCTTCGACGGCTTCGAGGCCAAGGCGCAGGGCATCAAAATGATGCTGCCGCATGTTGACGAATTCCGTCCGGTACATAATTTGAGTTCGATCGAGGGACTGATCGCGGCCTTGTCCTCGGCACCGCCGCCGCAACACCGCAGCCTGATTCGATCCGCAGCTTGAAAGAGGCGCCCATGCTCAATCGCGACGAAGACATTCTCAAGGCGGCTGAGGACTGGCAGAAGGCCGGCCACGGCGTGGCATTGGCGACCGTGGTCGAGACCTGGGGCTCGGCGCCGCGGCCCGCTGGCTCCAGCCTCGTCATCAACGATGACGGCACGTTTCTGGGCTCGGTGTCCGGCGGCTGCGTCGAGGGCGCTGTCGTCACCGAGGCGCTCGATGTGATCGCCAGCGGCAAGCCGAGGATGCTGGAATTCGGCGTCGCCGACGAAACCGCGTGGAATGTCGGGCTGTCCTGCGGCGGCACCATCCGGGTGTTCGTCGAGAAAGTCGGCCAGTCGTGAAGCTCGAGACGCTCAAAGCCGTGAATGTCGAGCGCGCCGCGCGCCGGCCGGTCATTGTCGTCACCGACACCGACAATGGCGAACAGCGGCTGGTCAAGGCCGCCGACATATCAGCCGATCCGCTGCGCGCCGAACTTTCAAAACAGTTGCGGATGGGCAAGAGCGGCACCATCGAGGTCGGCGGCAGGAAGCTGTTCCTCAACGTCTATGCCCCGACCGCCAGGCTCGTGATCGTCGGCGCGGTTCATATCAGCCAGGCGCTGGCGCCGCTGGCGCGCTCGCTGGACTACGACGTGACGGTAGTGGATCCGCGCACCGCGTTCGCCAGTCCGGAGCGGTTTCCGGACGTGCCGCTGATCGCGGAATGGCCCGACGTGGCGCTGCCGCCGCTCAACATCGATCACTACACCGCCTTCGTGGCGCTGACGCACGATCCGAAGATCGACGATCCGGCGCTGCTGCACGCGTTCGAGCGCGACTGCTTCTATATCGGCGCGCTGGGCTCGCGAAAGACCCACGCCAAGCGCGGCGAACGGCTGAAGGCGCAAGGCGCGCGGGATAGCGATATCGCCCGCATTCACGCCCCGATAGGTCTTGCGATCGGCGCGGTGTCGCCGTCCGAGATCGCGGTCTCGATCATGGCCGAGATCACCGCGCAACTGCGGCTGCCTGCCAAAGAAAAAGAAAACGCGGCATGAAGTTCGGTCCCGCCAGTCCGGCCGACGCGGTCGGCGGCGTCACCGTCCACACCCTGCGGCAGGGATCGCTGGTGCTGAAGAAGGGCACCACGATCGGCCCCGCCGAGGTCGGGGCGCTCGACAAGGCGGGCGTCAGGGAAATCGTGGTGGTGCGGCTGGAGCCCGGCGACGTCTCCGAGGACGTCGCGGCCGCCAGCATCGCGCAAGCCGTCGCCGGCGATGGCGTCAACGTCGAGCGCGCCTTCACCGGCCGCGCCAATCTGTTCGCAGGCAGAGCCGGCGTGCTGGTGGTGGACCGCGCCAGGGTCGACCGCATCAACGGCGTCGATGAAGCCATCACCTTTGCCACCCTTGCTGCCTACAAGCCGGTGGTGGAAGGCGAAATGATCGCGACGGTCAAGATCATTCCGTTCGGGGTTGAAGCGAAGCTGCGCGACGCGGCGGTGGCGGCGGCCAGCGGCGGCGGGCTGCGGGTCGCGCCCTATGTGATCAAGCGGGTCGGCATCGTCTCGACCTTGCTGCCGGGGTTGGCGCCGAAAGTGGTGGAGAAGACCCTGCGGGTGACCGCGGAGCGGCTGGCCCCGGCCGGCGCCACCATCATGGCCGAACGCCGCGTGCCGCACGATGAGGCGGCACTGGCGGCTTCGATCAGGGAATTGCTCGGGCTCGGCGCCGAGCTCGTCATCGTGTTCGGCGCTTCCGCGATTGCCGACCGGCGCGACGTGATTCCGGCGGCGATATCGGGCATCGGCGGCGGCATCGAGCATTTTGGCATGCCGGTCGATCCCGGCAATCTGCTCCTGATCGGCCATGTCGGCGGCGTGCCGGTACTGGGCGCGCCCGGCTGCGCGCGCTCGCCGGTGGAGAACGGGTTTGACTGGGTGCTGATGCGCCTGTTGGCAGGCCTTGAGGTCACCCGCGCCGAGCTCACCGGCATGGGCGTCGGCGGGCTGTTGATGGAGATCGTGACGCGGCCGCAGCCGCGTACGCCGGTCGGTCCGGAGGGCAACCGCAACGTGGCGGCGATCATTCTCGCCGCCGGGCGCTCTACCCGGATGGGCGGTCCTAACAAGCTCTTGGCCGAACTCGGCGGCAAGACGCTGGTGCGGATCGTGACCGAACAGGCGCTGGCCTCGAAAGCATCCAGCGTCGTGGTCGTGACAGGCCATCAGGCCGAGCAGGTCGAGCAAGCGCTGGCCGGCCTGAACGTGACATTCGTGCGCAATCCAGATTTCGCCGCGGGCCTCGCCAGTTCCGTGAAGGCGGGCATCGCGGCGGTACCGCCGGATGCCGACGGTGCGGTGGTCTGTCTCGGCGATATGCCGCTGATATCGGCTGACCTGATCGACCGGCTGATCGAAACCTTTGCGCCAGATCGCGGCAGCCTGATTGCGGTGCCGGTCAGCGACGGCAGGCGCGGCAATCCGGTATTGTGGTCGCGCCGCTTTTTCAGCGAATTGATGACGCTCGACGGCGACATCGGCGCCCGTCACCTGATCGCCAAACACAGCGAGGCGGTGGCGGAAGTCCCGGTCGAAGGCCATGGCGCCTTCCTGGATATTGATACCCCGCAGGCGTTGGAGGCGGCGCAGCGGGCGTAGGGTGGGCAAAGGCGCGCTCTTTGCGCCGTGCCCACCATTCCTCCGCGCAAATGATGGGGGCACGCGCAAGGGCGCCTTTCTACTGACCTCAAATTCAACCCTCGTTCACCAAGTTGAAACGTCCCCCGGATAGGTTCGGCGCGGATTGCCTCGGGGGAGGGGACCTTGATCGTTTCGATGGCTGTCGCGCAACGCCGTGCGCTGTTCATTCTGGCGCTGACCCTGCTGGTGGGTGCATCCCGCTTCGCCACCGAAAGCTGGGCGGCGGGTGCGTTCGCGGTCGGCAAATGCGGCGCCTATGGCCAGGCCTACGACTACCCGGAGGAAACCGCGGCCCGCGCCGCGGCGCTCAAGCAATGCAAGGGCGAGTGCACGGCGATGGCGATGAAGCGCGCCTGTGCGGCATTCGCGGTCGACATGGCCAACCCCTGCGGCGCCCACGGCTACGCGGTCAAGCCGAAGATCTCGAGTTCGCTCAACGCCGCGACCAAAAAATGCTACGAATTCGGCGGCAAGGAATGCGTGATCCGCGCCTGGGCCTGCGACGCCAAGGGCTGAAATCGACAACCGTCGTTCCGGGATGGTCCGAAGGACCAGACCCGGAATGACACCGGGGTCATCCATGCAATTCGACACCAAGATCGCGGTCGTGATCCGGACCGACCTCGAGGCGTGGCAGAAACTGAACGTTGCCGCGTTTCTGACGTCAGGCATCGCGGCGGCGTTTCCGCAATGCATCGGCGAACCCTATGCCGACGGTTCGGGCACCCGATATCTGTCGCTGATCGGCCAGCCGATCCTGATCTACGGCGCCGACCGGCCACAGCTGTCCCGCGCGCTCGAACGCGCGCTGGCGCGTGACGTGACGCCGGCGGTCTATACCGAGGACATGTTCAGGACCACGCATGACGCCGCCAACCGCGAGGCGGTCAGGGCGGTGATCCGCGCCGAACTCAATCTGGTCGGCCTCGCCATGCGCGCCGAGCGCAAGGTGATCGACAAGATCGTCGACGGGCTGAAGTTTCATAGCTGATCTAGATCAAGCCGACGCCCCTGGCCTGTGTCCTACGTATTGACTGGACCGGTCTGAACGGCCCGGCCAAGCGGGGGGCGAGGAAACGAGCATGGCTGCGGTCACCAAAATCGTCTTTCTCGGCGCCAGCAGTGCTTCGTTCGGCATCAGCATGTTCCGGGACCTGTTCTCCACTCACGATCTGGCCGGCAGCACCCTGGTCCTGGTCGGCCGCAATGCCGACCGGCTGGCGCGCGCCGGGCGATTGGCAAGACTGCTCAACGACAAATTCGGCGCGGGATTGAAGATCGAATGCACCACGGACTGGCGGGCCGCACTCGACGGCGCGGAGTTCGTCATCCACTCGACGGTCATCGACCGCAACCGGCTCTGGAAGCTCGATTGGGAGGTGCCACGCAAATACGGCATCCGCCATACCTTGGGCGAGAACGGCGGTCCGGGCGGACTGTTCTTCACCCTTCGCACCTTGCCGATGGTTTTCGATTTCGTGCGCGAGATGGAGCGGCGCTGCCCGCAGGCGCTGTTCATCAATTTTTCCAATCCGGAAAGCCGTATCGTTCTGGCGCTCGGGCAATACAGCAGGATCCGCACCATCGGTCTGTGCCACGGAATTTTCATGGCGCGCGATGCGGTCGCCTCCGTTCTCGGGTTGCCTGCCGAACGGGTGGAGGTGTGGGGCGCGGGCCTCAATCACTTCCAGTGTCTGACGCAGATCCGCGACCGCGAGACCGGCGTCGACCTCTATCCGCGGCTGCGCGAAAAGGAGAGGGATTTCGATCCGAAGGTCTCGCCGCTGACGCGGAATCTGTTTCGGGCCTTCGGCTATTGGCTCGGCTGCGGCGACGGCCATGTCGGCGAATACATGGCGTATGGCTGGGAAGCCGGCGAGGGCGGCTACAATTTCGAATGGGACGAAGGCGAGCGGGCGAAAACGGAAAAGACGATCGACGACGTGCTGGCGGGAACGGCGGAGATCCCCTGGTGGTGGCTGACCCCGTCAGGCGAGCGCGCTGTCGCCGTCATTGCGGCTGTGCTGCATGACCGCAAGCAATTGATCGAATCCGGCGTGGTCTATAACCAGAACGCGATTCCAAACCTGCCGGCCAACGCGGCCGTGGAAGTGCCTGTGATGGCCGATATGGCCGGCATTCATCCGGTTTCACTGGGCCCGTTGCCCGACGCCATCGCAAAGCTGATGACCGTTCAGGTCAATGTGCAGCAACTCGCCGTCGAGGCGGCGGTGCGGGCTTCGAAGGAACTGGCGTTGCAGGCGCTGCTGATCGATCCCGTCGTCAATTCCGCGGACGCCGCCCGCCATCTGCTCGACGAACTCTGGGAAATCAACCGGCCCTATATCCGCAAATGCATCTAATCTCGCGATCCAGTTCCCGCTCGGCTGGCTGATCCGGCGGCAGGTGTCGGGGTCGCCGGTCGCGCGGCTATCTTGTGAAGGTTGCGGAAAAGCGCCAGTTTTCACGTCCGTCCTGAAGCGCCGCCGGGCCCGCCCCGGCCAAGAGGATACCGATGTGAGGATTGTCGATCTCAGCCGCGAACTCTACCACCGCACCCCGAGCTATCCGGGTCATCCTCCGGTGATTCACGGCGTCTGGAAGACCCACGAAGAGTCGTTCGCCGAATCCGGCAACGTGCACGGGCTGGCCTCGATGTTCATCTCGATGCCCGACCACGCCGGCACCCACATCGACGCGCCCCGGCATTTCGGCAAGGCCGGAATCCCGATCAACGAGTATCCGCTGGAGAAGTGCATCGTGCCCGGCATCTGCATCGACCTGCGCCACATCGCGCCGCGCGCCGAGATCGCGCCCTCCGATCTGGAAGCGGCGGTGCGGAAGGCCGGCGTCGCGGTGCCGAAGGGCGGCACCGTGCTGCTCTGCACCGGCCATCACGAACGCCATTTTCCGCGCAAGGAATATGCCACCGACAATTCCGGCGTGAATGTCGCCGCCACCGAATGGCTGGCCGGGCAGGGCGTGGTGCATTTCGGCATCGACTCGATGCGGCCGGGGCCCGAAGGCAAGGTCAACGCGCTGGTGCACAAGGCGTGCCTCGATCTCGACATCACCCATATCGAGAGCCTGTGCAATCTGGAGGCGCTGCTCGGCCAGGGCCGGTTCACCTTCATCGGGTTGCCGATGAAGTGGCGCAACGGCACTGGCTCGCCGATCCGCGCCGTCGCGGTGTTCGATCTGTGAGCTTGGGGCAAAATCGTGCCGCGAGAAGGCGGGCGCGCATCTGCTGTTTGAATGGAAACAAAACTCCGACAGCGTCATTGCGAGGAGCCTGATACGCAGCGCCCACAACGTGTGGCAGTTGGGATAGGAAGGATATCAGATGCAGCGTCGCTATATGACGGTAGATGTTTTCACCAACCGCGCCTTCGGCGGCAATCCGCTGGCGGTGGTGTTGGATGCCGGCGGGCTAACGACGGCGCAAATGCCGGCGATCGCATCCGAGTTCAATTATTCCGAGACCACTTTCGTGCTGCCGCCGCAAGATCCGGCGCATGACGCGCAGGTCCGCATTTTCACCGTGAACAGCGAGATTCCGTTCGCAGGTCATCCCAATGTCGGCACCGCCTTCGTGCTGGCGACGCAGGCAGCCAAACCGCCGGCACGGCTGCTGTTCGAGGAGCAGGCCGGGCTCGTGGCCGTCGAAATCCTGCAGGAGCACGGCGGCGCGGTCGGCGCTGAACTCACCGCGCCGAAGCCGCTGAACAAGCTGACGCCGTTGAGCGCCGGACAGGCCGCGGCCTGCATCTCGCTGTCTTCAGCCGATATCACAACCGACCGGCATCCACCGCAGGTCGTCTCGGTTGGGCTGCCGTTTCTGGTGGTGGAGCTGGCCTCACGCGACGCGCTCCGCCGGGCAACGCCCGATGCTGCCGCATTCGCGCAAACGTTTCCTCGCGTTGGCTGCGATGCGGTCTACTTCTATACGCGTGAGGTGCCCGCCGCCGAGGCCTGCGACCTGCAGGCGCGGATGTTTCACCCCGGCGCCAGCGGCCTGAAAGAAGATCCCGCCACCGGAAGTGCCACCGTCGCCACCGCGGCGCTGCTCGCTGACCTCGCGAACGAATGCGATGGCGAGTTGGAGCTGCGGATCGGGCAGGGCGTCGACATGGGACGGCCGAGCCTGCTTTTGACGCGCGTTGTGAAGCAGAATGGCGCGATCGTTTCAGCCCATGTAGGCGGCCGTTGCGTGCCAATAATGGAGGGTACGTTCCGGCTGGCGGGCAAGGGGTGACGTGAGGGTGACGCGCGCAAATGCATATGACTCGTCAAGCCCGGCCATGACGGAGTGAGCGAAACGAGTCTACACCTGCTTCGCCGCCAAATTTTCCACGTTCACCCCGTCGCGCTCTTCGATGATCTCGGCGATCCACTGCCGGTGGCATGCGCGATGATCGCGCTCGTAGCAGAGAATGCAGACCGGACCCGCCTGCTTGACCAGCGCCGAGAGCTCGTCGAGCTCCTCGCGCGCCTGCGGGGTCTTCAGGTGCCTGGCATAGATCTTGTGCAGCACATCAAACTTCCCGCTGCGCGCGGCCTCGCGGCCGTCCTTCGGCGTGCCGAGCTCGCGCAGATGCAGGTAGGAAATGCCGCGCTCATGCAGCCCGGCGGCGAGCTGGTTCTTGGAAAAGCCGGGGCGGCGGGACGCCGCGACCGCGCGCACGTCCACCAATAGCTTCACGCCGGCCTGTTCGAGTTCGTCGAGCACGGCTTTGGATGGCGTCTGCTCATAGCCGATGGTGAAGAGTTTTTTGGTCTTGCGTGTCATATCAGCGTCCCGGCGCTCGGGTGTCATCGGCTTCAAGGCTACGTCACCGCTCTATGGATTGCCATCACCGGCAAGGTTTTGCCGATGCCGGGCCCGACATCCGTTGCCGCCGGCTGCGGCATGTCGCATACTCGGCCCAGAAAAAAAGAGCCGGTGGACGGCCATTTTCTTCGGGGGGAACAGGATGACCGGATTTGGCCGCTCGCTGGCGTGGATCGCCGCAGCGCTCGCGCTTGGTATGGCAACCGCGCAGGCGCAGACCGGCTATCCCGATCGCACGGTAAAAATCATCGTCCCGATTGGGCCCGGCGGCAGCTATGATCTGGTCGGGCGGCTTGTCGCCGACGTGCTGGCCAAGCGCACCGGCCAGAGCTTCGTGGTCGAAAACAAGCCCGGCGCCGGCACCGTGGTCGGCACCCAGGCTGCGGCCCAGAGCGATCCGGATGGCTATACGCTCGTGGTCGGCGGGCTCTCCAACATGGCCTTCAATTCGGCGCTGTATTCCAGGCTGGCCTACGACCCCCAAAAGGATTTCGTCCCGGTCGCGCTGGTCTACAAGTTCGGCTACGTGATGGTCGGCCGCAAGGACCTGCCGCAGGCCAGCCTTGCGGACATCATCGCGGCGGCGAAAGCCAGTCCGGGCTCGGTCACGGTGGCGACCGCGGGCGTCGGCACCGGCCAGCAGCTGGTGGCGGCGGCATTCATGAAGGCCGCCGGCGTCAAGCTGCAGGAGGTGCCGTACAAGGGCTCGCCGCCGGCCTTCACCGATCTGCTCGCCGGCCGCATCGACCTGTTCTTCGACTCCGCCGCGGCCGGCCTGCCTTACGTGAAGTCGGGGCAGGCGAGGGGCATCGCCGTGCTGGCGTCGAAGCGCAGCGCGCTCGCGCCCGACGTGCCGACCCTGTCGGAGGCCGGCGTGCCCGGGCTCGACGTCGATTCCTGGCTCGGCATCTTCGCCCCCGCCAAAACCCCGCCGGCGGTGATCGCCAAGTTGCGCGCGGACATCCGCGCCTCGCTGCCCGACCTGAAGGAGCGCTTCGAGAAGAGCGGCGGCGAAGTTTGGGATCTGCCGGACGACAAGCTCAATGGCTTCGTCGCCTCCGAATACGACAACTGGACCAAACTGATCCGCGAGGCCGGCATCAAGCTGGATTGAGCAGCGGCCCAATTCTGCGCGATCTCATGGTTCGAGACGCCCGCCTTCAGCGGGCTCCTCACCATGAGGGAGACCGCTGTTCCTCATCCTGAGGAGCATCGCGAAGCGATGCGTCTCGAAGGATGGGCCGGGCGCAACTACTTCACCCGTTCGATCAATTCCATCGCGCCGGATGGAGCGCGCACCTTGCCCTCGTGGATCACATAGGCGAACACGTCGCGCGGTACTTTCTTCGCGCTTTTCGGATCGACCCGCGGCAGGTCGTCGGGCTCCCCGCCATCGGCCCAGACCTGCAACCGCTTCGCCCAGGCGTCGAGTGCCTTCGGCGGGTAGCAGGTTTTCAACTCGTCATTGCCCTTCTGCAGCCGCGCATAGACGAAGTCGCCGGTAATGTCCGCGATCGCCGGATACTTGCCGTGCTCGGCGAACACCACGGGGGTTTCGAACTGGCGCAACAGCGCGATGAACCCGGGCACGGCAAAACTGTCGTGGCGCACCTCGACCACATGGCGTAGCGCGCGGCCTTCGAGCTTCCGCGGCAACAACTCGAGAAACTTGCCGAAATCGGCTTCGTCGAATTTTTTCGTCGGTGCGAATTGCCACAGCACCGGACCGAGCCGGTCGCCAAGCTCCAGCACGCCGGAGTCATAAAACCGTTTTACCGAATCCCCGGCCTCCGCCAGCACCCGCCGGTTGGTGGCAAAGCGCGGCCCCTTCAGCGAGAACACAAAACCGTCCGGCACCTCGCGCACCCATTTGCGAAAGCTCTCCGGCTTCTGCGAGCCGTAATAGGTGCCGTTGATCTCGATCGAGGTCAGCTTGGAGGCGGCATATTCCAGCTCCCGGTGCTGAGGCAGTTTGTCCGGATAAAACACCCCGCGCCACGGTGCGAAGGTCCAGCCGCCGATGCCGATGTAGATATGGCCGGAGTTTTTTGAGGTTGATTTCGGGGACTTGGTCACGGGATGAACTCATGGCGCGAGGGGACTATGGACCTGTCGCTGCGAGTCTAATCAAACCGATTGCGATTGGCCAGTTCGCCAGTCCTCACACCGACAGGATAGACCCATCGGGTAGGCGACGGTGTCTATCCACTCGCAAAAAAAGGACCCCGGAAAACCGGAGCCTCTTGTTTTGACACAGTCTGCATCGAGGCAGGCCTGTCGCTCTGCCAGAGCGCGAAAAACTTCAGCGCGCGGCCGGGATCACCTTGGCGACGGCGCCTTCGAAGGTCTGTTTGGCAAGGCCGCTGTAGAGTTCGCGGATCTTCTGCGAATCCATCACGAAGGTCTCGTAAGCCTGCTTGGCGAATTCGGTCTGGATCTCGATTGCCTTGTCGAGCGAGCGGACGCCCGAGAGTTTTTCGACAAATGACTTGGTCTGTTCGAACGACTTCCTTGTGTACTCGCCATAGGCCAGCGCAATGGTTTGAATGTCGATCGAAGCTGTGTTCGCCGGCGCCGCGGCGCGAATGGCGAAGGCCTCGGGTGCGGCGACGGCAACCTCGATTGGCCTGATGGCGTCGGGCTGTTGAGCCGGCTTCGGGCTCGGTTGTTGGCTTCGCGGTGGATCGAGCTTCCGCGCACGCTGGCCGGACTTGCCGCCCGGTTTGTTCTGCTTGGCGTTCGACATGGCATGAATCTCCGTTGCGGCAATATCAGACCAACGGCACGAATCGCCCATGGTTGCGTGGAAATAGCGCTCGCAGCTTGTTCCGAGCGCGGCGCTCGTGTGTTGGCATCAAGAATCCGGAACCCGGCCGCCCGGCGTGAAGCCTGCCGGGCAGATGGGCCGGTTCGCCGTGGTGGCCGGCCCGCCTTGTGCGTCCGCTCCGTCAGGCTAGGATGGGCGATGGCTGACGAGCTCGAACAGCAGCTTGAGCGCATCGAAAATGCGGTCGCCGAGAAGATGGCGGCGGGAATGGGACGGGCTTGATCGGCGCTCGCGGATCAGCCGGCCTCGACGGGCGACCAGGGAAGAAGCGGGATGGACACGGAAGCGATCGCAAAAGTACTGGGCGGCATCATCGCAGCGGTCGTGCTGGTGGCGGCAGTCGTGTTTGGACCGATCGGGCAAATGGGCAAGCCCGCCAAAGAGGTTGAGAAGATCGAGGCGCCGAAGGCCGCGGTTCCGGCCGCGCCCGCCGTCCGGGGGCCGGTGGTGCGGGAGGTGCCGCAGTAAGTCTGAAGTCAGGGACCGAACGGCCCCCCCCCTTGCGCAGCGGCCTGATCGTTCCCATCTTGGTTTCAACGGCGACGTCGATGCTTCATAGCTCCGGCGCTGGGACGACCACTCAATAGTCAGGCTGCGCCGGATGTACGCGCGCCCTCTGTTGGTGGTCGTTGGCATTTTGGGGCCTGTTTTGGCCATTTTTACCCCCTCCAACCGCTGATTTCGGCCTCCCGGCTCGGGCACCCTTGGCTTCCCCTGATGCTGCGGATATACGCTGGCGGCATGAATGAAGCCATCAGACCGGTCCCCGAAAACCCGCCGCAATCAGCTGTTGCGCCTCAGCTTTCGGTCATCGTTCCCACCTTCAACGAGCGCGACAACGTCACCACCCTGTACCGGCGGCTGGAGGCGACGTTCGCCGGCATTGCCTGGGAAGTCGTGTTCGTCGACGACAATTCCCCCGACGGCACCTGGGATGTGGTTAGGGGCCTGGCGCGGGCGGATAACCGCGTCCGCTGCATCCGGCGGATCGGGCGGCGCGGCCTGTCCGGTGCCTGCATCGAGGGCATTCTGGCTGCGAGCGCGCCGTACGCCGCGGTGATCGACGCCGACCTGCAGCATGACGAGACCCAACTGCCGAAAATGCTGGCGCTGCTGCAGGGCGGCGAATTCGATCTCGTGGTCGGCAGCCGCTACATCGAAGGCGGCAGCGCCGACAGTTTTGACAGGCAGCGGGCCGGCGCCAGTCAGCTGGCCACCGAAGTGGCAAAACGGGTGCTGCGGGTAAAAATCGCCGATCCCATGAGCGGCTTCTTCATGATCCGCCGGGATCGCTTCGAGGCGCTGGCGCCGCAGCTCTCCACCCAAGGCTTCAAGATCCTGCTCGATATCGTCGCCACCGCGCGCGGCGAGCTGCGGGTGAAGGAAATCCCCTTCACCTTCGGCACAAGGCAGCATGGCGAGAGCAAGCTCGATTCCATGGTGGCGCTGGATTTCCTGGGGCTGGTGCTGGCGAAGCTGACCCACGACGTGGTGTCGCTGCGCTTCCTGCTGTTCGCGATGGTCGGCTCGATCGGCCTCGTCGTGCATCTTTCGACGTTGTTCGTCGCGCTGGAATATTTCAACGTGCCGTTTCCGCAGGCGCAGGCGGCCGGCGCGCTGGTCGCCATGACCTCCAATTTCATCCTGAACAATTTTCTCACCTACCGCGACCAGCGGCTGAAGGGCTTTGCCATCCTGCGCGGCCTGCTGCTGTTCTATCTGGTCTGCAGCGTCGGCCTGTTCGCCAATGTCGGCGTGGCATTTTCGGTCTACGATCAGGAGCCGATCTGGTGGCTCGCCGGTGCGGCGGGCGCGCTGATGGGCGTGGTATGGAATTACGCGATGTCCGGACTGTTCGTCTGGCGCAAGCGATGAACGAAAAATGAGCTCGAACGACGGACGGCACGCCCGCAACACGGCCCTCACGGTGCTGGCGCTGGTGGCATTGCGGCTGGTCGCCGCCGCCTGGACGCCGCTGACCTTCGACGAAGCCTATTACTGGATGTGGTCGAAAAATCTCGCCGGCGGCTACTACGATCATCCGCCTGCCGTCGCTTTCGTGATCCGCGCCGGCACGATGATTCTGGGCGACACCGAACTCGGCGTGCGGCTGGCGTCGATCCTGCTGGCGCTGCCGATGAGCTTTGCGGTGTATCGTGCCGCCGTCATCCTGTTCGGCGGCATCCGGGTGGCCGCGACCGCCACCATCCTGCTCAACGT
>JAYSPJ010000451.1:0-2531 GCA_043722155.1 Bradyrhizobium sp. | reverse complement strand
CCCATCGATCAGCCGATTGACCTCGCCGCCTGAAACGATAACTTCATGTTGCCCGGAGAACGCGCCAAACTCAATTCCAACCACTTTCCGGACGGCACCCCGCAAGCGGCCCCATCCGGGGGTTCCCGAATGGGGCCGCTCTCGTCCTTGGACGTCTTCTTCTCGTCGGCAGCAGGGCTTTACGCCGTGACGCGGGCGGGCTCTTCCACGATGGAGAAGCGCACACCGGCCTTGTGGCGGTTCTCTTCCGAGACGATGCGCCAGGCATCCTCGGCTTCCTGGCGGGTCTTGAACGGACCCTGTACCTGGGCCGAGCCTTCCACGAGCTTGTGGAAGTTCATCGAACCGAACTCGCCGCCAATCACCCAGAAATTGCTGCCTTTAGTCATGATCGTCTCCTGCTGTTACCGTTAGCCGAACTGGTTCATCGTGTTGTGGGCGCCGCCCGCCTTCAGAGCGGCTTCACCGGCGAAATATTCCTTGTGATCGTCGCCGATATCGGAGCCGGCCATGTTCTGATGCCTTGCGCAGGCGATACCCTGACGAATCTCCTGGCGCTGAACATTCTTCACATAGCCCAGCATGCCCTGCTCGCCGAAATACTCCTTCGCGAGATTATCCGTCGACAGAGCTGCCGTGTGATAGGTCGGCAACGTGATCAGATGGTGGAAGATGCCGGCACGCTTTGCTGAATCGGCCTGGAAGCTGCGGATGCGCTCGTCGGCTTCGATGCCCAGCGGCGTATCGTCGTATTCCGGCTTCATCAGGTCGGCCCGATTGTACTTGCTGACATCCTTGCCGGCTTCCTTCATCGCGTCGTAGACCTGCCAACGGAAATTGAGCGTCCAGTTGAACGAGGGCGAGTTGTTGTAGGCCAGCTTCGCGTTCGGAATGACTTCGCGAATGCGATCGACCATCTTGGCGATCTGCTCGATATGCGGCTTCTCGGTTTCGATCCACAACAGGTCGGCACCGTTCTGCAGCGAGGTGATGCAGTCGAGCACGCAGCGATCTTCGCCAGTGCCGGCACGGAACTGGTAGAGATTGCTGGCAAGCCGCTTCGGACGCATCATCTTGCCGTTGCGGTTGATGATGACATCGCCATTCCTGGCGTTGGCGGGGGTCACTTCCTCGCAATCCAGGAAGCTGTTGTACTGATCGCCGAGGTCGCCGGGCTTGTGGCTCACAGCGATTTGCTGCGTGAGACCGGCGCCGAGCGAATCGGTGCGAGTCACGATGATGCCGTCTTCGACGCCCAGTTCGAGGAAGGCATGGCGGCAGGCCCGGATCTTCGCCAGGAACACCTCGTGCGGCACAGTAACCTTGCCGTCCTGGTGGCCGCACTGCTTTTCGTCGGAGACCTGATTTTCGATCTGCAGAGCGCACGCACCTGCTTCAATCATCTTCTTTGCGAGCAGATAGGTCGCCTCCGCATTTCCAAAGCCAGCGTCGATGTCGGCGATGACGGGCACGACATGCGTCTGGAAGTTGTCGACCTTTTCGATCAACGCCTTTTCCTTCGCCTGGTCGCCAGCCTTGCGGGCGGCGTCGAGGGCGCGGAAGGTATCGTTGAGCTCACGGGAGTCCGCCTGGCGGAGGAAGGTGTAGAGTTCCTCGATCAGCGCCGGAACCGAAGTCTTCTCGTGCATCGACTGATCGGGAAGCGGTCCGAACTCGGAGCGAAGTGCCGCGATCATCCAGCCGGAGAGATACAGATAGCGGCGATCGGTGGTGCCGAAATGCTTCTTGACCGAAATCAGCTTCTGCTGCGCGATAAAGCCATGCCAGCAGCCGAGCGACTGGGTGTACTTGGTGGGATCGCCATCATAGGCAGCCATATCGCTGCGCATCAGCGCCGCGGTGTACCGGGCGATGTCCAGCCCGGTCTTGAAGCGGTTCTGCAGGCGCATGCGCGCCACGGCTTCGGCGGTGACGCCATTCCAGGTCGGCTGGCTCTTGAGCAGCGCCTCGGCAGCTCCAAGCTCGCTCAGATAGGAGGCCGGTCCCTGGATGGCCTGGTCACTGATCCCACGTGGCTGGTAGTTCATGTGCATGATCCCTTTTCAGTACGACAGCCGTCAATTGACATTCTTGACAGTGCATTGCGAAACGCACCGAGAGCTAAACGCCAAACTGCTAAATTCGTATAGGTAGCTTGTCATTTAATGGTGATGTCATGTAACATACGTACATGTCATAGATGTTACTTTGTCACATTTGTAACAAATTCCGTCATTCCGGACGGCGCGCAGCGGCGATCCGGAATCTCGGGATTCCGGGTTCGTGCTTCGCACGCCCCGGAATGACACCCGAGAGAGCGAGGCTGCCATGGCCGGTGATACCGCCAAAAAACTGTTCGTCGGGCCCCGGTTCCGTCGGATCCGCCAGCAATTGGGGCTGTCGCAGACCCAGATGGCCGAAGGGCTGGAGATTTCTCCGAGCTATATCAACCTGATAGAGCGCAACCAGCGGCCGGTGACGGCGCAGCTGCTGCTGCGGCTGGCGGAAACCTATGACCTCGATCTGCGCGA
>JAYSPJ010000450.1:0-6605 GCA_043722155.1 Bradyrhizobium sp. | reverse complement strand
CTCCACCAGAGTTTTATCATTTCAGCCAGGCGCTCGGGCTGTTTTGCGGCGAGGTCATCGACTTCGGAAAAATCGCCGTCGAGGTGAAACAGCTCCCATTTGTCGTTCTCGAACGGCGTCCCCGGCGGGTGATAGGAAACCGCCTTCCAGCCACCATGCCAAAGCCCGCGATGCCCGAACATCTCGAAATATTGCGGCTGGCATTTCGACAGCGCCGATGCGTCCGCGATGGAACGGGCAAAACTTTCGCCCTCGATCGGCATTTGCGCGGTTCCCGCGATAACCGCGGGCGCACTGACCCCGACCAGTTCGAGCAGGGTCGGCACCAGATCGCTGGCGTGCACGAACTGGTGACGCAATTCGCCCTTTGCCGCGATGCGCTGTGGCCATGACATGACAAAGGGATCGCGGATGCCGCCGCCATGGGTATTCTGCTTGTAGCGGCGCAGCGGCGTGTTGGAAGCCATCGCCCAGCCATGAGGAAAATTGTTGTGCGAGTCCGGACCGCCGATATCCTCGATCCGCCTCACTTTTTCCGCGATCGGTTCCGGGCGGAAGTTGTAGGGTCCCATCGCATTGACGAAGCCGAACGGCCCGCCCTCCTGGCTCGCGCCATTGTCCGACAGCACGAGGATCAACGTATTGTCGCGAACTCCGGCCGTGTCGAGAAAACCGATCAACCGCGCCAGGTGCCGGTCGGCATGATCGAGCATGCCGGCAAATGCCGATTGCAGCCGCGTGAACAGGCGTCTCTCGTCCGCGCTGTGATCATCCCACGCCTTCACGCCATCGTTGCGCGCGGGCATTCGCGTTCCCTGCGGCACGATCCCCATCGCCTTCTGCCGCGCCATACGCTGCTCGCGCTCGACATCCCAGCCATGCGCGAAGGTCTCGTCGTAGCTCTTGATGATATCGGCGGGCGCCTGGTGCGGCGCGTGACAGGCACCGAGCGCGACCCAGGTCAGCCACGGCAGATCAGGCCGGTCGGCGATGTGATCGGCGATGAAGCGGATCGACTGGTCGATCAGATCCGAGGTCAGGTGATAGCCGTCGGCATAGGTGCCGGGTGGATCGATGTGGGTGTTGTCGGAGACCAGCTCCGGCGCGAACTGGTCGGTCTCGGCATCGAGGAAGCCGTAGAAGCGGTCGAAACCGCGGCCCAGCGGCCAGCCGTCGAACGGACCGGTGGCGCCGCTTTCGGTCAAAGGCGTGACATGCCATTTGCCCACCATGTAATTGCGATAGGCGTGCGCTTTCAGCATCTCCGCCAGCGTGCCCGCCTCGCGCGCGATCTTGCCGCGATAGCCGGGGAAACCGCTGTCGAAATTGGCGAGGCAGCCGACGCCGACGGAATGGTGGTTGCGTCCGGTCAAGAGCGCCGCGCGCGTGGTCGAGCACATCGCGGTGGTGTGAAACCCGGAATAGCGCAGGCCATCGGACGCCAGCCTGTCGATGGTCGGCGTCTTGATCGGCGAGCCGTAGCAGCCGAAATCGGAAAAGCCGACGTCGTCGAACAGCACCACCAGGATGTTGGGGGCGCCGGCTGGCGGTTTCAGAGCCGGCGGCCACCACGGCTTCGAGTCCGCGACGGTCTTGCCGATGGTGCCATCAAAGGACTGGTCGCTGCCTCCGCTCATGCTTCTCTCCCTTTCACCGCGACGGCGGTTGATCCGCCGTTCGCCTTCGTGGCCACGCCGCGAACCATCCCGCGGCATTGCTTAAAACCATAATCCGAATTATGATTATGGATCATTCGGCCGGAGATGCAATATCCGATGCAGCCTGAACCGGCAGATTTCGACCTTCCCGGCGTCACGCCGTCACGGCAGAAGCGCAGCCGCGAGACGACGGCGGCGTTGCTCAAGGCGGGCGCGGAAATGCTGCGCACGCGCAGCCTCGCCGAACTGTCGATCGAAGCGCTGTGCTCGAAAGTCGGCGCTACCGTCGGCGCCTTCTACAGCCGGTTCGAGAGCAAGGAAGCCTACTTCAACGCCCTGATCGAACTTGCGGCACGCGACGGCGAGAGCCGGCTGTCGCGGATGATGGAGAACGAGCCGTCGGCGGGCGGCTCGCTCGCCGAGTTATGCCGCCGGCTGGTTCACGGCCTGATCGGCTGGACGCGACAGCATGAAGGCGTGTTACGCGCAGCTCTTCAGCATGACGATACCAGGCCGAGCCAGTGGACGACCTTCAAGGGTCTGGCTCGCTCCACCACGGGGCATGCCACGCCTCCCCTGCTCCGCAGCATGGGCAAGGGGCGCGAGGCCGCCAAGACATGGACGATCGCCTTCGGCTTTCAGATGGTGCTGGGAACGCTGGTCAACGCCATTCTCAACGATCCCGGACCGCTGTCGATCCACGACGACGAGATGGAAGTTCGCCTCAGCGGCTGCCTGTTGCTGCTGCTGGAGGCCGAGATGGCGGCGCCGCCGTCAAGGGCCCCGGCGCGCGGCGCACAGGGCCGCAAGAAGCAGGCCCGTCAGCCGCCGAGATAGGCGCGCTGGACCTGCGGATCCTCGGCCAGGGCCGCCGCGGTGCCGGACAAGACGCTCTTGCCGACCTGCAGCACGGTCGCGAAATCCGACACCTCGAGCGCGAGTTCGATGGATTGCTCCGCGAGCAGGATGGTCAGGCCTTCCCGGTGCAACTGGCCGAACGTTTCGTACATCGATTCCACCACGGTGGGCGCGAGACCCAGCGACGGCTCGTCCAGCATCAGCAGCTTGGGATCGCTCATCAGCGCCCGGCCCACCGCCAGCATCTGTCGCTCGCCGCCCGACATGGTGCCGGCGCGCTGGCTGCGCCGCTCCGCCAGTTTCGGGAAGATGCCATAGACGCGATCGAGCAAAGCCGCGGCACGCGCCTTGTCGCGCAGCGGGGTGGCGCCGAGCAGCAGATTGTTCTCGACGCTCTGCTGCACGAACAGCCGCCAGCCCTCCGGCGACAGAGCGAGACCCTTGCGCACGATCGAGAACGCGGTCTGACCGCCGATCTGCTCGCCGCGAAAGGTGATGGCGCCCGAATGCACCGGAATCAGACCGGCGATCGCATTGAGGACCGTAGTCTTGCCGCCCCCGTTGGAACCGAGCAGCGCCACGACGCTGCCCTCGGGCACGTCGAGTGAAACATCGGATACGCCGATCAGATCGCCGTAGCGGACTTCCAGATGCTCGATCTTGAGCAAAGACGCGGTCATGTCAGAGGTCCGCCCATCAACTCGACCGGCGTGTGCCCCGCGGCGGCCCTGGCCGCGCGTTTGCCCAGATAGGCTTCGATGACAGCGGGGTTGCCGGTGACCTCGCGTGGGCTGCCGCGCGCGATTTCCTTGCCCTGGTGAAACACCACCACGCGGCTCGCCAGCGACATGATCACTTCCATGATGTGCTCGACGATTACCAGGGTGATGCCGGAGCGATGGATGTCGCGGACCAGATCGATCGCAAGCTGCACCTCGCGCTGCGTCAGGCCGGCCATGGCCTCATCGAGCAGCAGCACCTTGGGTTCGGTGGCCAGCGCGCGGGCGATTTCGAGCCTCTTGCGGCCGGGCGTTCCGAGCGAGCGCGCTGGCGCATCGGCCAGCTTGCTCATGCCGACACGCTCCAGCACGGCGCGGGCCCGGCTTTCTGCCTCGGAGCGATGAGAGGTGCGAAGAAACGCACCGATCATCACATTCTCCAGCACCGACATGCCCTCGAACGTCTGCGGCACCTGGAAGGTGCGGGCAAGGCCGAGACGCGCGCGCGCCTCCGGCGTCATGTGGGTGATGTCGTGGCCTTCGAACAGCACCTTGCCGGATGTCGACAGCAGGTCGCCGGTCAGGCAATTGAACAAGGTGGATTTGCCGGCGCCGTTCGGGCCGATCAGGCCGAGAATGTCGCCCTGCTCCAGCGTTACCGAGGCGGAGTCGACCGCCTTGAAGCTGCCGAAGGTCTTGGTGATGTCGCGCGCTTCAAGGAGCATGGGGCGCCCCCTCCACGACGGTCTCCGGCGTCTTGCGCCGCCGCGCCCACAGCCGGTTGATCAGGGTCAGGATGCCGCCGGGCTGGAACCGCGCGATCAGCACGATGATGGCGCCGTACACCACGAAGGTCAGGCCCGCGCCCTTGCCGCCGAGCAGGTTGTTGGAGACTTCCTCCAGCGGCACCAGGATCGCCGCGCCGACCAGCGGCCCGAACAACAGGCCGGCGCCGCCCAGTGCCGCCATGATCAGGATTTTGACGGAGATCAGGATGCCGAAGCCCGATTCCGGATCGACGAAGCCGAACATCATGGCGTACAGCGCGCCGGCGACGCTGGTCAGGCCGGCGCTCAGCATGAAGGCGTAGAGTTTCGTGCGGCTGGCGGGAGCGCCGAGCGAACGCGCCGCCCGCTCGGAATCCCGGATGGCGCGCAGATAAAATCCCATCCGGCTGTTCTCCATCCACCAGGTGATGCCGAGGGTGATCAGGAGGACCGACAGGAACAAGTAATAGTAAGGCAGCGCCGACGTGAAGGAGAGGTCGAGCACCGTTCGCGGCACGGTCGGGCCGCTGAGGCCGACGGCGGCGCCGAGATGTTCGGTGTTGGTGACGATCAATCTGACCAGTTCGGCTACCGCGATGGTCGCCATGCTGAAGTAATGGCCGGACAACCGCAACGTCGGCACGCCGATCACGGCGGCGATCAGCACGCTGGCGGCGATGCCGACGGGAATTCCGACCAGCGGCGGCAGCGCAAAATGCGAATAGGCGGCCATCGAGGCGTAGGCGCCGCATCCGAAGAATACGACGTGTCCTACCGATACCTGGCCGGCGTAGCCGCCGACAATATTCCAGGCCGATGCTGCGATCGCATACAGCAGAACGAGCGCCCCGAGCCGCTGCAGGAACGGCGTCGAGAACAACAGCGGATACGCAATCACCAGCGCGAGCGCGACCGAAGGCCAGATCAGACGCCGCATCACGTTTTGCCCATCAAGCCTTGCGGCCGGAACCAGAGGAAACACAGGAACAGCGAATAGACCACGATGTCCTTGTAGACGCCGCCGATCCAGTACGCCGAAACCGATTCGATCACGCCGATCAGGAGTCCCGCGACCAGCGCGCCCGGCACGCTGCCGAAACCGCCGAGCGACACCGTGACGAAGGCGACGATTCCGAGCGTCTCGCCGACCGTCGGCGCAATATAGAAGAAGGTCGCAATCAACGCGCCGGCAATGCCGGTGGCGGCGGCGGCGATCGCCCAGGCAATCGCCTGCATGTAATCGGGACGGATGCCCATCAGCTGCGCCGCGGTGGAATCCTCGGCAACCGCCAGCATCTTGGAGCCGAGCGAGGTGCGGGTGAGCAGAAGATGCAGGCCGAGCGTCACCACCAGCGCGACCACGCCGGCCAGAAGGCGCGACGCCTGAATCCGGATCCCCAGCACATCGAACGTGCCGCCGACGATGTTCTCCGGCAGCGTGATGAAATTGGCGCCAAAACCCCAGAACACGGAATAACGCAGCAACAGCGCCAGCCCGAAGGTACCGAGAATCTGGGCCAGCATCGGCCCCTTCATCACGCTGCGGATCAATCCGAAATAGACGATGATGCCGAGCGTCGCCAGCACCAGTGCAGCCACCGGCGCGCCCAGAAACGGCCCGACACCGAACAAGGTCCAGACCACGAACGCCACATACATCCCGAGCATGACGAAATCGCCATGGGCGAAGTTGACGATGTTCATCATGCCCCAGATCAAGGTGAGGCCGGACGAGAACAACGCATAGACGGCGCCGAGCAGCAGTCCGCCGACGATCACCTGAACGAGGATAGTGGACATGCGGGCAAGTCTTGCGGGTTGGTCGCGTTGATCGATGGAAAACATGGCGGGCGGGACTGACGCCCCGCCCCCGATTTGTTACCAGCCCTTGTAAGGCATCTGCGGCGCGGTCTTGGCACGATCCTTCGGCCAGACCGGAACGTAGTTCGCACCGTCCTGCAGCTGAATCACGAGTCCAGACGCCAGAATGTTCTGGCCCTTGTCGCTGAACTTGACGCCCTTGTAGCCCATGATCAGTTGGTCGGGCTTGAGGTCGGTGGCCTGCAGCGCGGCCTGGATCTTGGCAGGTTCGGTCGACTTGGCGCGGTCGATCGCCTCCACCAGAACCAGGAATCCCTGCATCTGGCGCGCGGCGGTATCGTCCATGTCGTCGCCGCTCTTCTTCTTGTATATCTCGTTGATCAGGAAGGTCGGCGATCCCGGAGGTCCGATGGCGAAGGACGAGCGGTTGAAGATGCCTTGCACCGACTTGCCGACGGTCTTGATCAGCGAAGGATCGGAGAATCCGGCGTTGTCGGCGATCATCATCGCCGGCTTGTAGTCCAGCGCCTGAAACGTCTTGGCGTAGAGGATGGCGTCGGACGTATAGCTGATCATGATCACCACGTCCGGCTTCTTGTCCTTGAGCTGCAGCACCTGGCTCTGCACGTCGGTGGTGTTGGCCGAATAGGAGATGTCCTGCGCGATGCTCAGGCCGTTTTCCTTGAAAACGGAGGTGATGACGCTGGCGACGGAAGTGCCGTATTCAGTATTTTCATGCACCAGCGCGATGTTGTCGATCTTCGCGCCGGCGGCCTTCATGT
>JAYSPJ010000449.1:0-2375 GCA_043722155.1 Bradyrhizobium sp. | reverse complement strand
TCGGTAAAGGCGGGCTTCTTGGCGGCGGCGGTCATATGGTTGATCCCTTAAAAAGCGTATTCCGAAAAGCACGGATGCTTTCCGGAATACGCACGATGATTACGGAGAAAGTCAGACGGCGCGCTTCAGCGCCTCGGCAAGATCGGTTTTTTCCCAGGAAAAGCCCCCGTCAGCGTCCGGCGTGCGGCCGAAATGGCCGTAGGACGAAGTGCGGGCGTAGATCGGCTTATTGAGGTCGAGATGCTTGCGAATGCCGCGCGGCGTCAGATCCATCGCCTCGGCCACGGCCTTCTCGAGCTTCTCCTCGGGCACCTGTCCGGTGCCGTGGGTGTCGATATAGATCGACAGCGGCCGCGCCACACCGATGGCGTAGGCGAGCTGCAGCGTGCAGCGGCCGGCAAGGCCGGCGGCCACGATGTTCTTGGCGAGATAGCGCGCGGCATAGGCGGCCGAACGATCCACCTTGGTCGGGTCCTTGCCGGAGAAGGCACCGCCGCCATGGGGCGCCGCTCCGCCATAGGTATCGACGATGATCTTGCGGCCGGTGAGGCCGGCGTCGCCGTCAGGACCGCCGATGAAGAACTTTCCGGTCGGGTTGACGTGCCACACCGTCTTGTCGGTGATCCAGCCCGCCGGCAGCGCCTGCCGCACATAGGGCTCGACGCAGTCGCGCACCTGCTTGGAGGACATGTCCTCGACCAGATGCTGATGCGAGACCACGATCTGGGTGACGCCGACCGGCTTGCCGTTCTCGTATTGCACGGTGACCTGGCTCTTGGAGTCCGGGCCCAGCACCTTCTCCTTGCCGGAGTGGCGCGCTTCCGAAATCAGCCGCAGGATCTTGTGGGCGTAGAAAAGCGGCGCCGGCATCAGGTCGGGGGTCTCGTTGGTGGCGTAACCGAACATGATGCCCTGGTCGCCTGCACCCTCTTCCTTGTTGGTGCCGGGCTGCAGTGCGTCGACGCCCTGCGCGATGTCGGCGGATTGCGGGTGCAGCAGGATTTCAATGTCGGCGGTCTTCCAGTGAAACCCTTCCTGCTCGTAGCCGATGTCCTTGATCGCCGCGCGCACCACGCTTTCGATCTGGTCGTTGGTGACGGATTTGGGACCGCGGGTCTCGCCGGCAATCACCACCTTGTTGGTGGTGGCCAGCGTCTCGCAAGCCGCGCGGATCGCCCACGGATCGATGCCCGCTTTCGGGCCTTCACGGAAAAACAGATCGACGATCTCATCGGAAATCCGGTCGCAGACCTTGTCCGGATGACCTTCGGAAACCGACTCACTGGTGAACAGATAAGACGCGCGCATCAACCAACCCCTTTTCCGCCTGACCTCGGCGGTCCCTATCAAAAATGTGCCTGAAATGTCAGTCGCGACGGCGCGAGATGACGTAGGATTCGTCGTAAAACCAGAGCCCGTTATGCTTGCGCAGAACTTCCCTGGTGGCATCGAGAGCGCGGCCGCTTTGAGTCATGTCCGTCAACCGGTCGTCTTCGATCTGGGCGACATACACCGCCGCGTTCCACGCTGCAAAGGCCGTCGAGGTTCCGATCGAGCCGGTGACCTCGTTGGGCAGGGCTTCCATATCATAACGGAAGATCGAGCGGTTATCGGCATAGGCATTAAAGTTAAGATCGCGCCCGGCCGATCCCAGCTCGTATTTCACCGCGCGCAATAGCTCATGACGGCTCACGGCGAAAGGGTTTTCTCCAGGCCAGACCGACTGGATAATCTCCAACCCCGGATCCTGCCCGTGGGAATGAATTCCGATCAGCCGGCCCCCGGCCCGCAGCGCCCGGGCCAGCGGTGCGATGATCCGCTTGGCGCGGAAATTCACAGAAGATTTGGCCCGGTAGGGCTGCGAAGCGATAATCAGGTCGAAATTGGCCTCGGAACGGCCGGCCCGCGGGATGATCGAATCGAGCAAGAACCGGTGGTCCTCCCGGTACAGCACGATGGCGACCGGCCGCTCATAGACCGGCATGCCCGAACGCGGGCTGACATTGGCCCGCCAGTTCTGCTCCAGAAACGGCCCCAATTCGCCGATCTGGGCCTCGAATTCGCCCGAGGAGGCCCCCTGCAAGGCCACCTCGTGCCAGATCATGCCCGCGGCGGCCGCAGGCGAGGCCGGCGTCAGCCAGGGCGCCTCGGCGTAATACATGTTTGTCAGCACGAAAACGGTCGCCGGGTGCTCGAACAGCCGGTCTGGCACCTTGTCCAGGGTCAGCCGGACATCCTCCAGGCTGAGTTCCTTGCCGGCGATATAGAACGGCATGTGGGGAAAGCGGCCGTGCATCGAGCGCATCACCCGCGCCAGTACGGTGCCGTCGCCGACCCCGGCATCGAACACCCGCAGCGCCGGCGGCCGGGGGTGG
>JAYSPJ010000448.1:0-2212 GCA_043722155.1 Bradyrhizobium sp. | reverse complement strand
CCGCTCAGCTTCGGTCCCTGCGGACGTTTGGCCTGACGGCTCGCCAGGTTGGCGATGACGGTGGAGATGTCGTTGGCGTTGGTGGTTTGCGGTACGGCCATGTCAGATCGCGGACTCCGTTAGCCACTGGCGCACGATGGTGGCGGTTTCATTGGGGTTTCGCTCGGCCAGTTCGCCGACGCGATGCACCGACTGGGCGTGGACCTGGCCCTGCACCTGGGCGACGTCGATCATCTGCGCGGTGGCGTTGGGAAGCAGATTGGCATCGGCCGCATCGCTGCCGTCGGTCAGCGCCGGCAGTGCGGCCCCGCCCTTCAGTGAGGCGATCTCTTCGGAGGCCAGGATGCGCCTGACCAGCGGCCGGATCACCATGAACAGCACCACGAGGCCGAGCAGCATCATGACGCTGAGTTCGATAACGTACATCACGTCGTCCTTGGTGAAGTGCAGCATGCCGAGCAGGCCGCTCGGCTCCATGACCGGCGGCACGACCGGCGCTTCGGCGAATTTGAGGTTCACGACCTCGACCTGGTCGCCGCGCTTCTGGTCGAAGCCGATCGCCGAGCGCACCAGCGCCGCGATGCGGTCGAGCTGTTCCTTGCTGCGCTCCTGATAGACCTGCTCGCCTTTTTCGTTCTTGACGTAGCTGCCGTCGACCAGTACCGCGACGGAGATGCGGTTGACCCGGCCGACCTCGGTCACTTCGGTCTTGGTGGTGCGGGAAATCTCGTAGTTGTTGGTCTCTTCGTTCTTCTTGCTCTGGTCGCGCGCGACCGCTGGGGCGTCCCTGTTCTGGTTGCCCGGCAGCTCGTTATTGACCGTGACCTGGCCGCCGTTTTCGCCGGTCACGGAAGATTCTTCCCGGGTCTGGCTCGAGCGCAGCACCCGGCCCTCGGGATCGTACTTGTCCGAGGTCTGGGTGATCTTGTTGTAGTCGAAGTCGGCCGAGAGCTGGACCCGGGCCCGGCCGGCGCCGACCACCGAGGAAATGATCGCCTCGACCTGGTTGCGCATCCGCTTCTCGAAGCCGGCGCGGCGCTCGTCGCCGACGGCGTTATCGCTGTCGCCGGTGGCGCCGTCGGCGAGCAATTGACCGGCTTCATCGACGATCGACACCCGCTGCGGCTTGAGGCCGTTGACGGCGGAGGCGACGACGTGGCGGATGGCGCGAATCTGCTGCGGTTCGAGCGATCCGCGCACGCGCACCACGATCGAGGCCGACGGTTCCGGCGTTTCGCGCGAAAACAGCGGCCGCTCCGGCAGCACCAGATGCACCCGCGCCGCCTGAATGCGGTCGATGGCGCGGATGGTGCGGGCCAGTTCGCCCTCGAGCGCGCGCAGATGATTGATGTTCTGGACGAAGCTGGTGGTGCCGAGCGCGTCGGATTTGTCGAAAATCTCGTAGCCGACCCCGCCGCCCTTGGGCAGGCCGCCCTCGGCGAGCTTCATGCGCAGCCGGGTGACCTTGTCCTTCGGCACCATGATGACGGCGCCTTCGTTGCGCAGCTCGAAGGGAATGGCCTGGCGTTCCAGGTCCTTGATGATTCCCGAGGAATCCTCGGCGCTGAGGTCGGTGAACAGGGTGGTCATCTGCGGTGTGGTGACGCGCATGATGACAAAGGCGAAGAATCCGATCAGCGCGGTTGTCACCGCGATCATCGCCATCAGGCGCGAAGCGCCCAGACCCTTCAGGAAAGCTACCAGACCCTGCAAAACCAATCCGCCCCTAGATTCGGCCCCCGGGAGCCGACTGGGCAATTATTGCCTATGGGATGGTTTCGATATGGTTAACGAAGGTTAAGGGGCGTGGCGAAAGTTCAACATGAAAAAAATCGGATTCGCGAAACGAAGCCGATTTTCGTCAAATGCCACAGCTCTTGGCCAGGTTTTGGCCGGATCTTGGTCGACTTATTGCCGGTATTGCTGGATGCGGGTGGTACGCAGCCCGGCAAGGCCATGTTGATCGATGGAAAATTGCCAGGAAAGGAATTCGTCGACCGTCAGCGTGTAGCGGCTGCAAGCCTCCTCGAGGGAGAGCAGGCCGCCGCGAACCGCGGCAACGACTTCGGCCTTACGGCGGATAACCCACCGTTTGGTCCCGGGCGCGGGCAGATCCGCAATTGTTAACGGACTGCCGTCAGGCCCGATGACGTATTTTACCCTCGGGCGATGGGGTTCTGTCATGGCGTACTCACAAACTCTCAACCACTGA
>JAYSPJ010000447.1:0-2122 GCA_043722155.1 Bradyrhizobium sp. | reverse complement strand
GGCCAATGTGAACTGGCCTTCTTCGGCGTGACAGAAAAGCTGATCGGCAGCGGTGCCGGAAGCTGGCTGATGAGTCGGGCGCTGGAACTGGCATGGTCGCGGCAGGTGGCGCGGGTCTGGGTGCACACCTGCACGCTGGATCATCCGGTCGCGCTGGCGTTCTATCAGCGCTCGGGATTTCGTGCGTTCCGGCGGCAGATCGAAATAGCCGATGATCCGCGGCTCGACGGGACAGTGCCGCGTAGCGCGACGAGGCATGTGCCTATCATTGAGTGAGAGCGTGATGACCGCGCTTCGCCTCACACTCGTCATCCCGCACGAAAGCGGGGGATCCAATATTCCAGAGACGGCAGGGATAGAACCGAGAAGCCGCAGCGTACTGGATACTCCGCCTTCGCGGAGTATGACAGGGATGCTTGTTACGCCCTCAAAACAATTCCTGCTTCGCCCGCGACAGCGAGAATCCGCGGCGGTCGGCGTTGAAGCAGGTCACACCAGTCTGCTCCGACTTGCAGGTAAAACCGCCGCGCTGCCAGACCTCGCCGTAGGCCAGCACCGGCAGGGCGTTGTCCATCACGGTGTCGCCGTAGCAGAGGCGCAAGGCGCTGCCTTTCGCTCGCATCTCGAAGGCCTTGCCCCATTCGAGATCGCAGTCGGCCGGCCGCCGCGCCGTCACCGTCGCTTCCATGATGTCGCAGCGGAGCACGTTCTGCCTGTCGTAGTCGAAATACTGGCAGGCGATGTTTTTCGAGGGCGATTGAAAGCCGCCGGCGCCGCCTTGGGCATTCGCGGCGTTGGTCACGATCGGCACCAGGAACAGCAGAAGCGAGATGGACGATGCGCGGCGGGTCATGCGTATGATCTCCGGTTCGACGGCAAGGCCGGTGAGCGTAGCACTTGTTCCCGCTGAAATCTCTGGCAAGCTGCGGCCATATCCATCCAGCTCCATCGAGGCGCACCCACCTCCATGATCCTGATCGGCCAATACGACTCCCCCTTCGTCCGCCGCGTCGCCATCGCGTTGCGGCTTTACGATCTTCCCTATGAGCACCGGCCGTGGTCGACCTTCGGCGACGCCGACAGGCTGGCGGCGTTCAATCCGCTGCGCCGGGTGCCGACGCTGCTGCTCGATGATGGCGAGGTGCTGATCGAGAGCGCGGCGATGCTGGATTATCTCGACGAATTGGTCGGGCCGGAAAAGGCCATGATCGCGGAACGCGGGCCGGCGCGCCGCCATGCCTTGAAGATATGCGCGCTGGGCAGCGGGCTGGCCGACAAGGCGGTCAGCCTGATTTACGAGCGGGTGCTGCGCAAGGATCAGCTGCAGCTGTGGGTCGAGCGCTGCCAGGCCCAGATCGGCGGCGTGCTCGACGTGCTGGAACAGGAACGCGCCGCGGTCGCGACGCCCTGGTGGTTCGGCGACCGCATCGGCCATGCCGATATCATGGTGGCCTGCGCGCTGCGTTTTACCGGCGAGGCGCATCCCGCGTTGTTGTCGGCCGCGCGCCATCCGGCGCTGACGGCGCACGCCGCGCGTTGCGAGGCGCTGCCGCCGTTTTGCGAGATCGTGCAAAAGCTCGATCCGCCGAAGGGGTGAACAATAACACGTCATTCCGGGGCGATGCGTAGCATCGAACCCGGAATCTCGAGACTGTCTAGCTCCTGTCCGCCCCATCTCGAGATTCCGGGTTCACGCTTCGCGTGCCCCGGAATGACGGAGGGAGTAGACGCCTGCGGCAAAGTAACCCGTCGGGCAAAATTTCGCTTAACACGTCGGGCAAATCGCTCGTACAGATTCGCTCGTCTCACCCGACAAGAGGGGCGGCTCGCGATCGTCACGAAACGCGCGGTGGGATGCGGTGGACGCGGATGCGCCTTTGACGAACGGTGCGGATAGCGGACGGCGAAGTCGTGTGGTTCTGACACCCCGACGCTGGTGTCAAGTTCGCGCTAAGAAGCGTGGATGACGGTGGCAAGAAAGCCCGGTCACCGGGGAGATCACGTATAAGCCGTAACCCATCGTGCAGGGAAAGCCGGATGATCCGGTTGAACCTGTGGTCCACTCGTGCGCTCGTTGTGCGCACGACCGCGGGTGCAATCGGCGCCCGGCTTTCCCTGCGCC
>JAYSPJ010000446.1:0-1809 GCA_043722155.1 Bradyrhizobium sp. | reverse complement strand
GTCTGGCGCGGGGCAGCCCGAGCCCTGCTTGGCTGCGAACAAGGCCGGGGTGCAATGTTCGATCTGGAGCTTCATTTCCTGGTCGATCCGGGTCCAGTCATAACGGACTTCTTCGCGCTTCAGCCGGTTGCCGCGCTCGTAACAGGCAAAAGAATCGGCGTAAGCGCCTTGGTCCTCGAGCGCCTTGCCGAGCGCGAAGCTCAAATGATAGCGATCGACCAGCTGGGTCGTGTCGGCGGCCTCGAGCGCGCGCATCCGAGTGATGTCATCGTCGGAAAAACGATAGGTTTTGAGGTTGGCGAGGCTCCACCAGGCGTCGCCGAAATCGGGCCTCACTTCATGCGCCCGGTTGTAGGCGGCAACCGCGTCGGGCAAACGCCCGATGGTCTTTAGCGCGTGACCCAGCGTCAAATGGATTCCGGGGTTATCCGGCGTCTGCGCCGCGCACTGGCGATAGATATCGAGCGCGTCGTCGAAATTGCCGACCGCAAGACTCTGGTTGGCGTAAAGCATGTCGAGCTGCGCGTTGCCCGGCTCTTTTTCGCGGAGCAGCGCGGCCTGTTCGAGGGCCTTTGCAAACTTCTGGCGCTTGTTGAGGACGCCGACATAATCGAAATGTGCGCCGCTATTTTCCGGTTCGATCATCACCGCGGTTTCGAGCAGAAATTCAGCCTCTTCGAACGAGCTGAAATTGGCGCCGATGTCCGCGAGCAAGCGCATCGCCTCGACGTGGTGGCCGTGGGTCTGGAGGAAATGGCGGCAAAGGTTTTCGGCCTTCCGGAAGCGGCCTTCCTGAATGAGGCTGGCGACGCTGAGCAGTTCGGGCGGGAGCGCCGAGAGATATTCCTGCTGGGCCTGCGCCAGACCAGCCGCCTGCGTGCGCCCGGCGGCATGATGGAAATCGGCAAGCATCGCCCAGCTGGCGGGGAGCGCATTATTGTGCGCCACAGCTGCCTGATAGGCCGCAAAGGCGCCGTCGGCATCGCCCATGTCGCGCAAGCAGTGACCGCGCTCCTGAAAGGCGCGGCCGTTGCGATCGTCGAGGGAGATGAGGCGATCGGTGGTCGCCAACGCATCGGCGAACTGTCGCTGGTATCGCTGGGCGACGGCGAGTGTGTACAGCGCGTCGCCATGATCGGGATCGAGCGCGATGGCGGCCTGGCAGGCGGCGATGGCATCGGCGAAGCGGCCGTCCTGCAGCAAGCCGCGCGCCTGGCCGAGCAGCGTGTCGATTTCGGCCGTTGCATCGGCGATATGCTTCATCGGTGAATCCCCAACATCGGATCCAGACATAGAAGATATGGTGCCCGAGGTAAGGATATTCGTCCTGCTTCGAATGGAACCGCTACGCCAGAGTGCGGTGCCGGCGCCCGAGTGGAGCGCCGACACCAATCGTCCTACATTTTGAACGACACGCGCATGCCGACCGTGCGTGGCCGCGAGGTCGTCACGCGAACCTCGCCGTCGTTCCCGCTCTTGTAAAGTTCGGGACGCTCGTCGGTCAGGTTCTCGCCATAGATTTCCAGGCTCCAATCGTCCCTGCTGACCCCGAACGAGGCGCTGAACGTGTTATACGCCTTCTGCGGGAGCGAGGCCTTGAGCGGCACGACCACGTCGCCCGGCTTCACCACGACCCCGTTGTAAGTGATCGGGATGCTTCCGGCATAGCCCAGTGTCGGATTGAAGCCCTGGTAGCGGATGTCGACATTGTCGATGTCCGACGAGATGCTCTTGCCGACGTGATGGAAGGCCGCCTGGACGAACGGCCGCAGCCCCGACGAGGTTTCGGTCTCGTAGCGTGCGCGGATA
>JAYSPJ010000445.1:0-9767 GCA_043722155.1 Bradyrhizobium sp. | reverse complement strand
TTGCCGAGCGCCGCTATGGTGGCGTGCCCGATGAGGAGATGCTAGTGGCGCTCTCGCCCGCGCATCTCGCCAAGGCGATCACGGGGATGAAGCAGCTGGCCAAGAACGGCCTGCGCTATCCGATCGCCCCCTATGGCATCCAGGCCGATGTGCGCGCCGGCATGGGCGCGTCCTACGCAGGGAAGAAGTAGAAACATCGTCATTCCGGGATGCGCGAAGCGCAGACCCGGAATCTCGAGATTCCGGGTTCGCGCCAACGCGCGCCCCGGAATGACAGCTGAGTTCAGGGGAATCAAATATGTCTTCGTCGAAATTCGACATCGTCGTCTATGGCGCCACCGGCTTTACCGGCCAGCTGGTCGCCGAATATCTCGCCGCGCATTACAAGGGCGACGGCAATCTGAAATGGGCGATGGCCGGCCGCAGCAAGGAAAAACTGGCCTCCGTGCGCGACGCCATCGGCGCTCCGGCCGATACGCCGCTGATCGTGGCCGATGCCGGCGATCCCGCGTCCCTGAAGGCGATGGTGGACCAGACCAAATCCGTTATCACCACCGTCGGCCCGTATTTGCTCTACGGCAACGAACTGCTAGCCGCGTGCGTCGCCGCCGGCGTCGATTATTTCGATCTCTGCGGCGAGCCGATCTGGATGCGGCAGAAGATCGACCAGCATGAGGCGGCTGCCAAAAAGAGCGGCGCGCGTATCGTATTCTCCTGCGGTTACGATTCGCTGCCGTTCGAGCTCGGCGTGTTCTGCGCCCAGGAAGAAGCGAAGAAGGCTTTTGGCGCACCGGCCTCGCGGGTGAAGGGGCGTGTGCGCAAAATGAGCGGCACGCTTTCAGGCGGCACGGCCGCGAGCATGCGCGCCATTGTCGAGGCGACGATGAGGGATTTGAGCCTCGTCACCATGCTGCGCGATCCCTTCGTGCTGACGCCGGGATTTGACGGGCCGAAACAGCCGCTCGGCAACAGGCCTGTATTCGATGAAGACCTCAACTCGTGGACTGCGCCCTTCGTGATGGCCAACATCAACACGCGCAACGTTCACCGCTCCAACATGCTGCTGGGTTTCCCCTACGGCAAGGATTTCGTCTACGACGAGATGGTGATGACCGGCCCGGGCGAACAGGGAGAGGCGATTGCCAAGAAGGTGATGGCGGCCAACAACAAGTTCTCCGGAGCAGAGGTGCCGAAACCGGGCGAGGGCCCGTCAAAGGAGGAGCGGGAGAACGGCAGCTACGATCTGCTGTTCGTGGCGATCGCGCCCGACGGCCGCCAGGTCCGCGCCGCGGTCAAGGGCGATCGCGATCCCGGCTATGGCTCGACCTCCAAGATGATCTCGGAATGCGCGATCTGCCTGCTGCGCGACACGCCGAAGGTTGCGGCGGGGATCTGGACCCCTGGCGCAGCCATGGGTGACAGGCTGATCAAGCGATTGGTCGACCACGCCGGGCTGACGTTCGCGGTGGAAAAGTAGGCCCTCAGCCGGGCGGGGATCGGGGCGCCGTGAGCGCCTGATCCGATGTCGCCCGGTAGCGCTGTGCGGCGGCGAACATGCCCCACATCACGCCCAGCATCATCCAGAAATGCCGCCAGTGATCGGTGTCGATGATGAAGCTTTCGCCGACCGTGCCGAGAAACGCCGCAAACACGGCGAGATAGGCGCGCTGCCAGGGCACCCTGACAAAGGCGTGCCGGAATCCCATGATGACGGTGACGAACACCAGCGCGGGATAGCAGACGCCGGTGAGCCAGCCGCCGGACATGAAGGCGTTCAGATAGGAATTGTGGGTATCCTCGGGGAAGTAGCGGATGAACTGGAGGGGACCGATCCCGAACGGCAGGTCGAGCGCCATTTCCGCGCCGAGGATATGCCGTCCGAACCGGCCGAAGCGGCCCTCGTCGTAGCTTTGGCCGAGACTGGCGCGCTGTTTGAACATTTCGTTGATGGAATCGAACGACAGCAACGCGCCGATCAGCATCACCGCGATCATGGCGGCGACGACCGTCATGACGATGATGCGCGAGCGCTGCGCGCGCGACCGGCTGGTCAGCACCATCAGCGCCAGCATGAAGGCCGAGGTGATGACCAGCACGCCCCAGGCCGCGCGCGAAAACGCCAGCAGGATCGCCAGCGCCATGATGCCGAGCGCGATGCTGCCGCGGAACGATTTTCCGATGCGATCGGAGACCACGCTTTGCAGCACGAACAATGCGGGAAGGATCAGGAAGGCACCGAGCACGTTCGGGTCCTTGAAGGTGCCGCGCGCGCGTCCATACAGCGTCAGCAGGTCATACCCGCCGGGCACGAGGTTGAAATAGCCGGCGACCCCTGACGTCGCCGCGATCAGGCCGCCCACGATCAGGCCGCGGCGCAGCATGTCGAGCCGGGCTTCGGTGTCTTCGGACAGCACCATCGCGAAGAAGATCACGGTGATCGCCATGTACCAGGAGGTTGCGATCCAGTTGGCGACCCCGGGGCTGTCCAGCACCGGTAGCGCGCCGATGGTGTAGCCGACATTGATCAGGAACAGGAGCAGCAACAGCGGCATGAAAACCAGCCGCAGCCGCAGGCCGGTGGCGAAGAACAGGATGGTGGCGACCAGCGTCGCCAGCTCATAGGGGCTGGGCTCGATGAACACGATCGCGCCGGAGGCGCCGACCAGCCACACCAGCGCGCGCTGCAGCGCCAGCACGCCGGGTGCGGCCGTGATGGACGGCAGGGAATTACCGGCTGTTGCCGCATACGCCATCGAATACTCACGCACTCACACAGCACTACAACCGTCATTGCGAGGAGTGAAGCGACGAAGATTCCAGCTTGTTTTTTTGCGCAACAAGATGGAGTGCTTCGCTACGCTCGCAATGACGCTGGGGGTACCTCGTTTACTCAGTAGGCGTTCTCGTTCTTGGTCATCAGCGCCAGCGGCGTCTTGAGCAGAATGTAGAGATCGAACAGCACCGACCAGTTCTCGATGTAGTAAAGATCGAATTCGACGCGCTTCTGAATCTTCTCCTCGCTGTCGACTTCGCCGCGCCAGCCGTTGATCTGGGCCCAGCCGGTGATGCCCGGCTTGACGCGGTGGCGCGCGAAATATCCATCGACCGCTTCGTCGAACAGCTGGCTCTGCAGTTTTCCCTGCACCGCGTGCGGACGCGGGCCGACCAGCGAGAGATTGCCCTTGAACACGACGTTGAAGAGCTGCGGCAACTCGTCGAGGCTGGTCCTGCGGATGAAGCGCCCGACCCGGGTGACGCGGCTGTCGTTCCTGGTCACTACCCTGGTGGCCAGCGGATCGGCCTGGTCGTGGTACAGCGAGCGAAACTTGAAGACGTCGATGCGCTCGTTGTTGAAGCCGAAGCGCTTCTGGCGGAACAGCACCGGACCCGGGCTGTCGAGCTTGATCGCCAGCGCGACCAGCGCCATCACCGGCAACGCCGCGAGCAGGATGAGGGCGCCGACGACGCGGTCGAACAGCCATTTCATCACCAGATCCCAGTCGGTGATCGGCGCCTCGAACACATCGAGCGTCGGCACCTTGCCGAGATAGGAATAGGAGCGGGGACGGAAGCGCAGCTTGTTGGTGTGGGCCGACAGGCGGATATCGACCGGCAGCACCCACAGCTTCTTCAGCATTTCCAGAATCCGCGTCTCCGCCGAAATCGGCAGCGCGAACAGCACGAGATCGATGCGGGTGCGGCGGGCGAATTCGACGATATCGTCGATCTTGCCGAGTTTCGGGCTGCCGGCGCAGGTGTCGAGCGCGCGGCTGTCGTTGCGGTCGTCGAACACGCCGAGGATGTCGATGTCCGAATCGTCCTGGACCTTGAGCGCCTCGATCAGCTTCTCGCCGTTCTGGTCGGAGCCGACAATGATGGTGCGGCGGTCGAGCCGGCCGTCGCGGGCCCAGCCGCGAATCAGCCTCCGCAGGAACAGCCGTTCGCCGATCAGCGCGGCGAGGCCGACGAAGAAGAATGCCGACAGCCAGAGCCGCGATATTTCACTGCCGAGCTTGGCGAAGAACGAGGCGCCGATGAACAGCAGGAACACGAAGGCCCAGGCCGAGATCATCCGCGTCATCTGCTGGATATGACCGCGAAACACCTGCACTTCGTAGATGTCGGAGGCCTGGAAGCAGATCACCGCGGCTGCAGTCATGCCGAAAATCGCCGCGACATATTCCCAGTGGAAGCCGCTGAGCGGCACCACATAGCCGAGATAGATCGCGATGCCGACGAGGCTGAGCAGCACGAAATCGGCGACGCGCACCGCGCCCGCGATCACGATCGGCGAATAGGCCCGCCGGACTTTCTGGTTGGTGACGGCAAGCGCCGCCTGCGATAGCCGGCGTCGCCGTTCGACCGGCGGGCGATCCGCCGTGGCGGTCACCGCGGCGGTAGCCGCGGCATCGAGCATCGAGCGTGCGTTGATCGGTTCCACTTTAGTCCAAGTCCGTTCGTCAGGCCGTTCGTCAAGTCCGTTCCTGCACAGGCATTTGGGTATGCGCGCGCCGAGGCGGAATTTCCCAGCTCCGGGAATAGAGGACAAATCGGAAGAAACGGTTAGCGCTGGTAAGGAATGGTTAACGAAAGGGTACCATTGAGCCGGCCGCTGCACGGTTCGAGCCACACTCATCGACGTGAAGAGTAGATTGCGAAACGTCCATTTGTTCGTTGAGCGAGGTATCTTGCCTCAGATCCTCAGATGCCAGGGAAGTCCAGCATCGCGCGCCACCAGTCGTCGCTCCATATACATTCATAAAATTATATATTAGAATGCGATTAAAGCCGGGCTGAACCGACTCAACAAAAGGGAGAACCGCTGTGAAGGCATGGTCCAAATTGACGGCTTGCTGCGCAATTTTCGCGCTTGGCTTGACGATAAGCGCGCAGCCGCTTCGTGCCGCCGATTCGAAGGTGCACCGCCTTGCCATTCAGGTCAGTGTCAACGATCCGGCTGTAATGAACTTGGCGCTTAACAATGCAGCGAACGTTGCACAAGACTACAGTGCAAAGGGTGAGGAAGTAGAAGTCGAAATCGTCGTCTATGGGCCCGGCCTGCATATGCTGCGCGACGATACCTCGCCGGTGAAGGCGCGGGTTAAATCAATTGGCGAAAGCATGCCCAACGTTGCCTTCACCGCTTGTGGCAATACGCGGGAAGCAATGCAAAAGGCCGAGGGCAAGGAAATCCCGCTTGTCTCGCGGGCGAAAGTGGTGCCGGCCGGTGTCGTCCGTCTGATGGAGTTGCAGGAGCGGGGCTGGAGTTACGTCCGGCCCTGACGCCGGTTTGAATTGACGACGCCGCTTTTCCGTAAATCGCTCACCTGCGGTTCGGCCTGGAATCGTTAACGGTCGGCAAACGCGTCGCGGTAGCCGGCCAGCACGCCTTCGACCATCGCCTTCTGCGAAAAATGCAGAAAGATTCTTTCGCGAAGGGATTTGGCGCGCGCCAGCGCTGCTTCGGGGTCCTCCAGCGCGATTTCGATCGCGTCCGCCATCGCGCCGACGATATTGGGGGCAAACAGCGCGTCGGTATGCTCAGCGAAGATTTCCGGGATGCCGCCGACATTGGCGGCCACCATCGGAATGCCCGCCGCGGCCGCCTCGATCACGACATAGGGCATCGAATCCCCGCGCGACGGCACCACCAGCAGCCTGCCCCTGGAAAAGCCGTAGCGCGCCTTGACGTGGCCGATGAAGCGGACGGCGTCGGTCAGACCGAGCCGCTGGATCTGGGCCTTGAGATGGTCGAGTTCCTCGCCGTCGCCGGCCAGCGTCAGCGTGACCGGTTTGCCGTCGGCGCGCAGCCGCGCCACCGCGTCGATCAACAGGTCCGCGCCCTTGATGTGCCTGAACTCGCCGACATAGACCACGTCGGTGGCGTCGGCCGCCGTGACGACAGGGTCGAACTCATCGGCGGTGACGCCATTGAACACGCAGCGCACGAGGCCGCTCGGGGTCCCGATGGTGCGCTGATAGGTGTCGCGGGCAAACGCGCTCTCGAACAGGAACAGGTCGGTCGAGTTCATCAGCGCGCGTTCGAGGCGGCTGTACATCGCGCCCTTCAGCGTATTCAGCGGATAGTGCAGCGAGCCGCCATGCGGCGTGTAGACGCGAATGGTTTCCTTCGAGCGGGCTTTCAGCCGGATGAAGGCGCCGGCCTTGGCGCCGTGGCCGTGCAGGACATCGGGCTTCAGCCGCTTGATCAGGCGCATGAAATGCGCCCACACCAGCACGTCGGTGGGAAACGGCTCGCGGCGGATCGCGAGACGGTGCACGCCGAGCTTGAGGCGCGGCGCGATTTCCTTCAGCGCCGCCTCGGCGCGTTCGCCGCCGGTCAGACTGTCGGCGATAATGCCGACATGGTGGCCGCGATCGGCCTGTCCGTTGGCGAGATCCATGATGTGCCGGAAGATTCCGCCGACCGGCGCGCGCACCGCGTGCAGGATACGAAGTGGCTGACCTTCAATCAGGGGCATGATCAGAACCAGCGTTCGCCGACGAGCACGGTATCGCCCGGGCTGAGCGCGGTGCCGAGCGGCACCACGACCCGCATCGCGCCGGCTGCGTCGGTGCGGGTCAGTGTGACGCGGTCGCGCAGCGCGCGCGGCGAGAAGCCGCCGGCGATCGCCACCGCGCTTTCGACGGTCATGCTGGGCACGTAGGGGTATTGGCCGGGGGCTGCGACTTCACCGAGGATGAAGAACGGCCGATAGGCTTCGATCTCCACCGCCACCGATGGCTCGCGGATAAATCCGTTGCGCAGCCTGGCGGTGATATCAGCGGCGAGGCCCGCGGGAGTCCGTCCGCGCGCCGGCACCGAACCGATCAGCGGCATGGTAATGGAGCCGCCGGCATCGATCGCATACGTATTGGTGAGACCTTCCTGGCCGTAGACCACGATTCGCAACCTGTCGCCGGCATCGAGGTGGTAGGCCGTGTCATATCTGACGGGCGCCGGTGCGGCGGCATAGGCCACCGCAACGGGGGCAGGGGCCGTGCCGTAGCTTTGCCCATAGGCCATCGAGTCGAGATCGGCTTGCGGCTGGACCACGGCGACCGGCGCGGATCTGCGCATGCAGCCTGCCAGAGCGAGCGCAGTCAGCAGGCAGAGAATGACGGTACGCACGCCTCGCATCGGACAGCCCACAGGAATTGTTGATTCCGATTAAGGACTTTCATGGTTAACAAAGCATGACGGCGACGGCCTTTGGCCGATGTTCCCCGGAGCCAGTCGGCCGGATTAACCCAGCGGCAACCTTAATGGAGTGTAATCGCCGAAGTTGAGTGGATTGGTAGCGTCCGCGGGAGTGTGCGATGCGTTTAGCGTTCTGGCGTGCAGGCAAGGACAAGGCGGACAGGACCAAGGCCTTGGTTCAGAAGGCCTTGGTTCAGACGGCCGCGGTCCAGAAGGTCGCCCCGAAGCCGGCGGACGCCCCCCCGACCGGCGATCTCGATCTGCGCGCGCTGGGCCAGGCGCTGGCACGCAAGAAGGGCTGGATCATCGTTCCGACGGTGCTTGCCGCCGTGCTCTCGGTGACCGCCGTCAACCTGGTTACCCCGCGCTACAAGTCCGAAGCCCGCATCCTGGTCGATGGACGCGAGAACATCTTCCTTCGGCCGAACGGCGAGCGCAACGAGGAGCGTACCTCGGTGGATGCCGAGGCGGTCACCAGCCAGGTCCAGTTGCTGCTGTCGCGCGATCTCGCGCGCGAAATCATCAAAAAGAACAAGCTCACCGAGCGACCGGAATTCGATCCGGTGCTGCAGGGTCTTTCTCCGGTCAAATCGCTGCTGGCCTTGTTCGGGATCGGCCGCGATCCGTTCTCGCTGAGCCCGGATGAGCGCGTGCTGGACGCCTATTACGACCGCTTCACCGCCTATGCGGTCGACAAATCGCGCGTCATCGTCATCGAATTCCAGTCGCGCGATCCGGAGCTGGCGGCGCGCGTCGCCAATTCGATCGCCGAAGGCTATCTGGTACTGCAGCAGAACGCCCGGCAGGAGCAGGCCAAATCCGCCGGCCTGTGGCTGTCCGGCGAGATCGACAGCCTGCGCAAGAAGGTCGCGGAAGCCGAATCCCGGGTCGAGGATTTCCGCTCGAAATCCAGCCTGTTCGTCGGCACCAACAACACCACGCTGTCCAACCAGCAGATGGGTGAGCTGAACACGCAACTGAACAATGCCCGCGCGCTGAAGTCGGACGCGGAGTCGAAGGCGCGGCTGATTCGCGAAATGCTCCAGAGCGGCAAGCCGATCGAGGCTTCCGAAGTGCTCAATTCCGAACTGACGCGGCGGTTGTCCGAACAGCGCGTCACGCTGCGCGCGCAGCTGGCCGAGCAGTCATCGACCTTGCTCGATAACCATCCGCGCATCAAGGAGTTGAAGGCGCAGTTGGCCGATCTCGACCGCCAGCTTCGCGAAGAAGCCAGCAAGCTGTCGCGCTCGTTCGACAGCGACGCCCGCATCGCCGGTGGCAGGGTCGAAGGCCTGAGCGCCAGCCTCGAGCAGATGAAGAAACAGGCGGGTTCGAGCAACACCCAGGACGTGCAGCTTCGCGCATTCGAGCGCGAGGCCAAGGCGCAGCGCGACCTGCTCGAATCCTATCTGGCGAAATACCGCGAGGCCAACACCCGCGAGAATATCGACGCAGCCCCCGCCGACGGCCGGATCATCTCCCGCGGCAGCGTCTCCAACACCCCGGCCTACCCGAAAAAGCTGCCGATCGTGCTGATCGCGACGCTGGCAACCCTGATGCTCAGCGCCGGCGCCATCGTCACCGGTGAACTGCTGCGCATGACGGCGCCCCGCGCGGCGGCTGTGTTCGCGTCCGCGCCGGCCGCGGTCCGCGCGCCGGTCGCCACGGTCGCCGACGAGTCCGAAGCCGAACTCGAATTCGAGCCCGAGCCCGTAGCAGCCCCTGCATTCCGCGAGTCCTATCCCGACATCGCGCCCGAACTCTCCGAAATGGAGCGGCTGGCCGATGATTTGCGCGGCGCCGGCGACGCGGCGCGCAAGGTTACCGTGCTCGGCACCGCCCCGTACGAAAGCATCACCCTGACCGCGCTGACGCTGGCGCGGCTGCTCGCGCGCGATGCCAAGGTCGTGGTGGTCGATCTGTCGGCGTCGCCGACGGTCTCGGCGATATCGGTCGATCCGGCCGCGCCGGGGCTGGCGGAGCTGATGCTGGGCGAGGCGTCGTTCTCGCAGGTCATCACCAAGGATCGGCTGTCGCGGGTTCACCTCGTGATGTCAGGACGTCCGGGTTCGGACCGCAGCCTGCTGCAATCGCCGCGGCTGACGCTGGCGATCGATGCCTTGCTGCGGGTCTATGACCATGTGGTGCTGGATGCTGGTACCGCTTCCGACCTGCCCGCGGAACTGCTGACGGCGCAGGCGCGCGCCGTGGTGGTGCCGGATGCGTCGATGGCGTCGGACGCCCGCAGCCTGATGTGTGATCAGTTGAGAGCGGTCGGTTTCAGCGAAGTGACGATGCTGAGCAAAGCGGTGCAGCCTTCGAATGTAGTCGAGCCCGGCCCGCGGGTGGTGGCGGCCTGAGACTGGCACAAGATGCAGCGACCCGTCATTGCGAGCCACCGGGTCGCGCGAATGCGCGCCCGATGACAGGCTCCGCGAAGATTCCATGGGGAGTGGATAGCGGCCAGGGTCTGGAGCCAGACTGAGGTTGCTAAAAACCACTCAACCTGGAGACGACAATGTTGCTCGATCATCCTTCCGACGGACCGACCGCTATCCGCACGCAT
>JAYSPJ010000444.1:0-1762 GCA_043722155.1 Bradyrhizobium sp. | reverse complement strand
GGCCGAACGTGATCCGGCCGATCGTCCGCCACGCCAGTCCGCTTTGCGCGCGCGTGGCACGAGCCAACGCCAGCCAGCGCCGCGGCCCTAGCTCGTCCCAGGTCTGGCCGAGCGCGTCGAATCCGCCGCGGCTGATCGAAAAATTTCCGCGCGATCCGGTCAGCATCACGGTGACGCCCTGCCGAGCGGCCTCGCGAAAGGTCTCGTTGGCCCAGCCGGCATTGGCGGTATTCAGCATCGGCCGGAAATGATGGCGATGGGCCAGGTCGAAGTCTGGCCCGACCGGCGCCGCTGTGGCGCGGCACAGCCGATGGCGCATGTTGGGATGGAGCGCCGCCGTCAACGCCGCGATGCCGCTTTCGTCGGTCAGCACATCGCCCAGCGACGGATCGTGGAATCCGAGTCGCGGCGCGCCGGTCAGCACGATTAGCGGATCGCCTGTCTCCGCCAGGGCGAGGGCCGCGCTGGCGGCGACCGCGCTGCTGTCCCGGCCCGCGCTGAGCTGGGCGCCGACCAAGCCACCGTTGCGGCGAAGCTGGGCGCGTACTGCCCGGTCGAGCTCGAAGCGCAGCCCCTCCCCCGCCTCGGCGACGCTCGACGGCGGCGTTCCGGCCTTGAGGTGCCAGATCCACTCCGTCCGCCAGCCGTTGGCGTCCGCGATAACGGCGTGGCCATGCTCGACCTTGCGCACGCCCGCGAACAGGGTTTCGTCGCTCCAGTGAATGCCGGCTGCGATCCGCGCGGCTTCCTCGAGATTGAGACGCTTCTCCACACCCGGCAGCGCGAACAGCGCCATCGGCAGGGTGGCGAAGGCGATCCGGTTCGGCGAGTGGTGAAAAAACAGCGTCTTCATCGCCATCGGCCCGCGCACCAGCGTCAGGCGCCTTTCGGATTCGTCCCATACGGCAAAGGCATAATCGCCGACCAGCCGGTCGACGCAGGCCAGTTGCCACCGTTCCCATGTCGCGAGGAGCAAGGCGCAATCGGACATTTCTGAGAGTTGCCGGTTGCGCAGCCCAAGCGTGATGCCAAGTTCGTCGCGGTTGTCGAGCCGAACCGTGGCCGCAAGCAGGAGCGTGCCGCCTCCGCCAACCAAAGGCTGGGCGTCATACCGATCCTCGGGAAGCAGGTCGCGCTGAGCGTAGCCGAGGGTTGCCGTACCTATCGCCCGGACCGTCGTCTTGTCCGGTCCGAGGCCCGCCATCCTCGCGAGAATATTATGGCAGTAAACACCGGCCTGGGACCGATCGAAGCCAATCAGGCCGGCAACCGCCGACATCCGAGGCCTATATTATCTGTGAGGTGACAGCGGTCAGGACTTTTGCGGCGGACTCTTGCCGCCGTCATTCGTGCCTGCGACCGTCCGCGCCTCGGCCGAACCGGCATCGATCTTCTTGAGCATCGGCCTGGACCACGCCGCCTTGGGATTTTTATCTGTCACGAACATTCTCCGATACGTCAAAACCGCATTCGTCACCGAGCCACCAGGCGACGCTTCTCCCTAGCATAGCGTGATGATGGCTTAACGCGCAATTCTCAATCGGTTTCCCCGTGGCACCCCTTCGCCCAGTCAAGGACGCGGTCGATCTGACCGGATAGCCGGTCCAGGCCCTTCGTCCGGTCGAGGGCAAGGACCGGGACGGACCGCGATAAGTTAACGCAGTCCTGCAGGTGATCGCGTTGCCGCCCAAGCAGCGCGACATAGCCGCCGCGATAGGTGTTGGCGATCAGGACTTCGACCGCCGCGAGGCCGCTCAGCGTC
>JAYSPJ010000443.1:0-4295 GCA_043722155.1 Bradyrhizobium sp. | reverse complement strand
GCGCGACGAATACTGCAGTATGCCGGTGGTGTGACTCCACAGCATCGGCCAGGCCGGATACACGATCCAGTACCCGAACGCCCAGACGATCGTGATGTAGAAGGTGATGACCCACCAGCGCGGCAGCGGCGTGTTCAGTTCCTTGATGCCGTCCCACTGATGACCCGTGGTCGAGGTACCGGTGATCTGGTCGATATCGTTGTGCTCAGCCATGATTTTTCATTCCTCCCGCAACGGCATTCTCGACGCCTCGTCGAAAGTCGCCTGGTTGCGGGGCCAAAGTGCGTAAGCCACGATTGCGAGAAATATTCCGACGAAGATCGGCGTCCAGAAGCTTGTGACGAAATCCGAGGTGATATTCTGGACCGTTAGGATTGCTTTCATCGTATGCGCCTTCTCAGCGGAGATTTGCTTTTTCGTTGTAAAGCTTGAAATCGACCAGCCTGCCGAGCATCTGCAGGTAAGCGACCAGCGCATCCATTTCGGTCGGAATGCCGGCCTTGCTGTCGAAATTGCGCGCCACCGCCTTCGGATAGCGTTTTGTAAAGGCCTCCACTCCGGGATTGTCGGGATCAGCCTGCGCCTTCAGATCGGCAACCGCGTTGGCAATCTGGTCATCCGAATAAGGTACGCCGACGGTACGGCTGGTTCGCAGGTGACCTTCCATGCCAGCGACATCGACCTCGGTCTCGGCCAGGAACGGATACCCGGGCATTACCGATTGCGGAACGATGGCGCGCGGATTCACCAGATGCGTGACATGCCATTCGTCGGAATATTTCGCGCCAACCCGCGCCAGATCGGGCCCGGTCCGCTTCGATCCCCACTGGAACGGGTGGTCGTACATGCTTTCGGCCGCGAGCGAGAAGTGTCCATAACGCTCGACCTCGTCGCGCAGGGGGCGGATCATCTGCGAGTGGCAGAGATAGCAGCCCTCGCGGACATAGATGTTGCGGCCGGTCAGCTCCAAGGGCGTGTACGGCCTGACGCCGTCGACCACCTCGATCGTGCTCTTCAGATAGAACAGCGGGGTAATCTCGACCAGGCCGCCGATGGCGATAACCACGAGAATACCACCGATCAGGATGACCGAATTCTTTTCGAAAATCTGATGCCGCGTCCAGAAAGACATTCTATCGCTCCTCATTCCGCCGGCTGAAGAGCGACGGGCGACTGCACTTCCGCTTCGCCGGCGCGCACCGTCATCCAGAGATTGTACGCCATGATCAGTGACCCGATCAGGAACAACGCTCCTCCGGCGGCGCGGATGATGTAGAATGGATGCATCGCTTCGACGCTCTCGATGAAGGAGTATTCGAGGAAGCCGAGCGACGTGTAGGCGCGCCACATCAGGCCCTGCAGGATCCCGGACACCCACATCGCGGAAATGTAGAGGACGATACCGATGGTCGCGATCCAGAAATGCCAGTTGACGAGCTTGAGACTGTAGAGCTTGCGGTCCCACAGCCACGGGATAAGGCAGTAGAGCGCGCCGAACGAGACGAAGCCGACCCAGCCCAGCGCACCCGAGTGAACGTGACCGATGGTCCAGTCCGTGTAGTGACTGAGCGAATTGACCACCTTGATCGACATCAGCGGGCCTTCGAAGGTCGACATGCCGTAGAAGGCGACGGACACCACGAGCATGCGCAGCACGGGATCGGTGCGAAGCTTGTCCCAGGCGCCCGACAACGTCATCAGGCCGTTGATCATGCCGCCCCATGACGGCATCCAGAGCATGATCGAGAAGGTCATGCCGAGGGTCTGGGCCCAGTCCGGCAACGCCGTATAGTGCAGATGGTGCGGGCCGGCCCAGATGTAGAGGAAGATCAGGGCCCAGAAGTGGATGATCGACAGCCGGTAGGAGTAGATCGGCCGCTCCGCGCGCTTCGGAATGAAGTAGTACATGATGGCGAGGAAGCCGGCAGTCAGGAAGAAGCCGACGGCATTGTGTCCATACCACCACTGGAACATCGCATCCTGAACGCCGCCCCAGGCAATGTACGACTTGGAGCCGAACACCGACACCGGCAGAGCGGGGTTATTGCCGAGATGCAGGACGGCGATGGTGACGATGAACGCCAGATAGAACCAGTTGGCGACGAAGATGTGCGGCTCCTTGCGCTTCACCAGCGTCATCAGGAACACCAGCAGATACATCACCCAGACGATCGTCAGCCAGAGATCGGCATACCATTCCGGCTCCGCATATTCCTTCGACTGCGTGACGCCGAGCAAATAGCCGGTGCCCGCGATCAAGATGAAGAAGTTATAGCCGAGCACGACAAACCACGGTGCAAGGTCGCCGGCGAGTCGGGCCCGGCAGGTCTTCTGCACCACATAGAACGAGGTCGCGATCAGCACGTTGCCGCCGAACGCAAAGATCACGGCCGAGGTGTGCAGCGGCCGCAGCCGGCCGAAACTGGTCCACGGCAGATCGAAATTGAGCGCCGGCCACGCCAGCTGCGAGGCGATCAATAGCCCGACGGTAAACCCGGCAATGCCCCAGAACACCGACATCACGGCAGCGAACTTGATCGGGCCCATATTGTAGTTGGGCCGGCCGTTGATTTCCTGCGGCGGCAGCGACGCCGGGCGGTCGAAATACCGGTTCAGAATCACAAAAACCGCCGCAAGACTGGCGGCGGCGCCGAGCGAGGCATGAAATGCGAAGGCAGTATCGAGCGCTTTCGCCGCACCTATCATGCACAGAAAGGCGGTCGCAGCGAACGCCAACGTCAAGCCACTTTCACCTGTCGTCATGGTCTTCGAGTTAGGGGCCTGGCTCATGTGGAATCTCTCGTGAGGACACGAATCCAACAACCATAATCTCGCCGGACGCGATTTGATCGAGATCAATTCTGTTCGGTCAAAGCCGTTGTCCCCAGCAAAAACGGCTGCGGCCGTAGCGCTTCATCGGATTATCGAGACCTTCGAGCGCCATTGCCCCGTCAATAGGCAATCCTGGGAACGCTGCGCCTTCGGACTGAGCGCCCGCTCACCCGGCGCTATCACCGGCACAGGCCTTGAGCGCCCCGAGGATATCCTCGCGGGCGATCATGCCCTCCAGTCGATGGCCGCTGTCGATCACGGGACCGCTGCGAAAACGATGTTCGACCATCAGCTGCAACACCCGCGTCAGTTTGGTGTCGGAACGAACGTAAATAAACTCCGGGGTCATGATGTCGGCGACGGTTCGCTTCATCAGATCGTCGTAGCGCGGAACCATCTGATTGGGCGTAAAGGCAAAGCACTTCAGAAGGTCGAACTTGGTGACGAGGCCGACAATCTGTCCGTCGTCCTCGACCGGATAGGCGTTGAAATCGTCGCGCGCGAACATGTCGCCCAGTTCGCGCATGGTGAGCCCGCGCGTCACCGTTTTGACGGTGCGCGTCATGTGGCCGGCGACGGTTTGCTCGAGAAATTGGTACAAGGCGCGATCCTGCCGGTTGGTGGTTGCGGTAACGTTCGCTAGTGCGACAGCAGCACGCAGCGCGCGGTCTGGGTGACGAGATGCTGGGTCATGCCGCCGAGAATCAGTTCGCGGAATCGTGAATGGCCATAGGCGCCCGCGACAATGACGCCGGCGCCGACGTCGGCGGCGATTCGATCCAGCTGAGTCGCGGCGTCGCGGCCGCCGTTCTTCTCCGGCACCAGCTCGCGGGCGACGACACCGTGATGCGAAAGCCAGGCCACGACATCGCGAACCCGCGAAAGTGCGGCGGGCCGGCTGTCGTCCGTTTCCACAATCTCGGCGACGATAACGTCCTGGGCCTTGCGCAGCAGAGGCAGGGAATCGACGATAGCCCGCCTCGCCTCCGTGGTGTCCTTCCATGCCACCAGCATGCTGCGCAGGTCGAGCCAGTTGGCGGTGTCGGGAACGACGAGCAGCGGCCGACCCGCCTGCATCACCAGATCTTTCGGGCTGGCCAGCACAAAGGGATCCGAAAACGCATCGCTATGCCCGCCGCTGACGATAATGTCGGCGCAACGCGCGTGCTGTAGAACGTATCGCGCCGGAAAGTCGATGGCGCTGCGCCATTCGACGAATTTAGCCCGTTTTTTGACCGCCCCGAGAAACTGCGCCTCAAGCTCCGCCATGCGCTTTTTCAGCGCCGCCTGACCCTGGTCGATCAGATTCTGCGCCTGCTCGCCCGAGGTGAAGTAAAGCGGCGGACTGAACTGCGACGCCGTGATCCCCACAACGCCTGCGTCAAACCGTTCGGCGATCTGGCCGGCGGCTTCGAGACGAGCCTCGTTCGGCTGGTCCAGCGCCAGACTGACCATGACGGTCG
>JAYSPJ010000442.1:0-1799 GCA_043722155.1 Bradyrhizobium sp. | reverse complement strand
GACCAACCGCTCGACGCCAGCGTCCACCGGATCGACAATGCCCTGGTGGTCGAGTTCGAAGCCGCCGAGATGACGGATGCGTTCGTCGCCGACCCGCTGGCAGCGGTGCAGCAGATGGTGGAGGGCTTCGGCACCGCCGCCTCACTATACGATCTCTGCCAGATGGCGACGGCGAGCGTGCGTCGCGTCGCGCAATATGACCGGGTCATGATCTACCGCTTCATGGCAGATGGTTCCGGCTGGGTGATCGCCGAAAGCCGCACCCCCGAACTCGCGCCGTTTCTCGATCTCCACTATCCCGCCGCCGACATTCCCCAGCAGGCCCGCGCCCTTTATCTCAAGAGCTGGCTGCGGCTGATTACGCAGGTCGACTACGACCCCGCGCCGCTGATGCCGACGCTTAACCCGCGCACCGGCAAGCCGCTCGACATGAGCCATGCCATCCTGCGCGACGTTTCGCCGATCCACCGCGAATATTTGCGCAACATGGGGATCGACGCGTCGATGTCGATCTCGATCATCGTTGCGGGCAAGCTGTGGGGACTGATTGCCTGCCATCACAACAGCCCGCGCCTTCTGCCGCGCCATCTTCGCGCGGTTTGCGAGTTGTTCGGATCAATGTTCTCGCTCCAGCTCGAAGCGCGCGAAAAGAGCGAGCAATTCGAAGCGCGGCTGGCCAGCCGCAAGATCCTGCAGGAGTTGATGCTCAATCTCGCCGGCGTCGAGGACTATGCGTATGGCCTGACACAGCAGACGCCCAATTTGCTCGACTTCATCCACGGTGGCGACATCGCGCTGAACGGAGCGCGGAGCGGTGGTGTTGCCGTGCGCGTCGAGGGTGAAGTAACCTTTCTCGGAATGACCCCCAGCCGCACGCAGATCATCGCGCTGACCGACTGGCTGACGTCGTACATGACCGAGACCGAGGGCATTTTTTCCACCGATCGCCTGAGCGAAATCTATGTTCCGGCGAAGGCGTTCACCAATGTCGCATCGGGATTGCTGGTGATCGCCGTATCACGCGATCCATCTGATTTCATCCTTTGGTTCCGGCCGGAGCTGGTCGAGACGGCCTTGTGGGCTGGCGATCCGGCCAAACCGGTGACAATTGGCCGAGACGGCGATGACCGCCTGTCACCGCGCAAATCGTTCGAAGTGTGGAAGCATACCGTGCGCAACCGGGCTTTGCCGTGGACTCCGGCGGAGACCGATTCCGCGTTCGATCTGCGCGTGTCGCTCCTGCAGGTGGTGCTCCGCCGGATCGAGGCGGCGTCGAACGAGCGGGCGAAGGCGCACGAGCGCGACAAGCTGTTGATGGCCGAACTCGACCACCGGGTGAAGAACACGTTGGCGAATATTCAGGCGCTGGTCACGCAGTCGAGCCGTAGCGCCGAATCGGTCACCGCTTTTGTGGAGGGGCTCGATAAGCGCATTCATTCGATGGCCAAGGCCCATAGCCTGTTGACGCAAAGCCGATGGGAGGGCGTGTCGGTCGACGGTATGCTGCGCGAGGAGCTGGAAGCTTACGGTCCGGCATCGGGTGTCGTTTCGTTGGCCGGGGACGATGCCGTCCTCACTCCGAAATCGGCGCTGGCGCTATCGCTCGCGCTGCACGAACTCGCTACCAATGCCGCGAAATACGGCGCATTCTCGATCCCGACTGGCCACGTCGCGGTCAAATGGCAGGTCCGCGACGACGGCGGGCTCGGGCTGTCTTGGACCGAATCTGGTGGGCCGCCGGTCGTGCCGCCGACCCGCCGCGGGTTTGGGTCAAGCCTGATCGAACGGGCGCTGACGCT
>JAYSPJ010000441.1:0-6221 GCA_043722155.1 Bradyrhizobium sp. | reverse complement strand
ATCGCCGCCGGCTTGTTCGCCCGGTCCGACCGGGCGAGACAATCTGTGACTTATGCGATGGAGCAACCGTCCGTAATTGAGCAACCGTCCGGCAATAAGAGGTCGCCCGGCAAGGCAGGATCGTTTGGGAAGGCAGGATCGTCCGGCGAGGCGGGATCGTCCGGCCCTGTCGAGCCGGAGATGGCGCCAAGCTGCTATTTGAAGGTAAATCCTCTAAATTCCATCATGATCAGAAGAGTACTTATCCGGGATGCTGTTTTTCTGATTCCAGGATCGGGGTGGATTGGAACGGGGCTCGATAGCTTCATGGAGTTCTCCTGCATTGAAAGGACCCAGACTCACAACTCCATTCTCCAGGCAGCGGTCGAATTTGGTTGGCTGGGCGGAGCGCTGCTTTTTCTCGTCATGGCGGTAGCGGCTGGCTCGATACTGCCGCTGGCGAGGCGCGACGATGCGTCAAGGTTCGTGCTGTGTGGCCTTGCCTATGTGATCCTGTTGAGTCTCGCGCATGGGCGCCTCAGTCGGGACGGGGTTCTCTTCGCGTTCCTGGGTGCCGCCGTCGGCTTGAGGGAGACCTTCGGCGCGCAGCCCGCGCCGGCGATATCATCGGCGGTTGCATGAGACTTGCCGGACGCTGCGCGCAAGACCGGGCCGCATCGGCGATATCAGTGGCTGGTATGGAACAACTTGAGATCCGGCCGTGGAGAGGCGTCGTTAGCGCGCCGCTGCGAGGGTGCAATCTGCACAAACGCCTTGATTCGCAACGGCTTTTGTTAATATAGAACACGTCAGCTACAGTGGTCTTGGCGCATTGCTGGGGGCTTTGCGCGCGATCGCTGTGAGAATTCTCTTAACCATCGACCGCGGTCAAACAAGGACTTTTTATGATCAGATTTGGCCTGCTCGGGTGTGGACGCATCGCGAAGCGACACGCCGAGTTGTTGGGCGGCAATCATATCGACCGGGCCAGTCTCGTCGCTGTCTGCGATCCCGTCCGCGCGCGCGCCGACGCCATCGCATCGAAGTTCAACGTGCCGGCCAGTTATGACATCGATGATTTTCTCGCGCGCAAGGACATCGACGCGGTGGCGGTGCTGACGCCGAGCGGCATGCACCCGGGGCACGTCATCGCTTGCGCCAAGGCAGGAAAGCACGTCGTCGTCGAAAAGCCGATGGCGTTGCGGCTGCAGGATGCCGACGCCATGATCCGTGCCTGCGACGAAGCCGGCGTGAAACTGTTCATCGTCAAGCAAAACCGCTTCAACGTTCCGGTGGTCAAGGCGCGTGAGGCGCTGGACGCCGGCCGGTTCGGGCGGCTTATTCTGGGCACCGTGCGCGTGCGCTGGTGCCGGGATCAGGCCTATTACGATCAAGATGAATGGCGCGGCACCTGGGCTTATGATGGCGGCGTGCTCAGCAATCAAGCCAGTCATCACGTCGATATGCTGGAGTGGTTTTTCGGCGATGTTGTCAGCGTGCACGCGCGCGCGATCACCGCGCTGGCGAAAATCGAAACCGAAGATACCGCGGTGGCGACGTTGAAATTCAAAAACGGCGCGCTGGGCATCATCGAGGCGACCACCGCCGCGCGTCCAACCGATCTCGAGGGCTCGCTGTCGATCCTGGGCGAGGGGGGCACCGTTGAGATCGCCGGCTTTGCCGTCAACCAGATCAGGCATTGGCGGTTTGTCGACGAGTTGGCGTCCGACAAGGACGTGGTCGAGAAATTCTCCGTCAACCCGCCGAACGTCTACGGCTTCGGCCATCAGGCATATTATCAGCACGTGATCGATTGCCTGATCAATCAGCGCGCGGCGCTGGTGGATGGTCTTGAGGGGCGCAAGAGCCTGGAACTGATTTCCGCGCTCTACGAGTCGATCGAAACCGGCGATGAAGTCCCGCTGCATTTTACGCCCCGGCTGTGCCGGCTGGGAGTGAAGTCGTGAACCAGCCGGACCTGCACCACGTTGGCGTGTGCGACGTGGAGTTCGGCGCGCGCGTCAAGATTGTGGAGCCATGCAACCTCTACGGCTGCAGGATCGGGGACGATTGTTTTGTCGGGCCGTTTACCGAGATCCAGAAGGGTGCGGTGGTCGGTGCCCGCAGCCGGGTGCAGTCGCATGCCTTTATCTGCGAGCTGGTGACGATCGGCGAAGATTGTTTTGTCGGCCACGGCGTGACGTTCATCAACGACACCTTCTCAAGCGGCGGCCCGTCGGGGGGACGCAAGGAATTGTGGCGCGAGACGGTGATAGGCAATCGGGTTTCGATCGGCTCCAATGCCACCATTATGCCCGTTCGTATCGTCGACGATGTCGTGATCGGGGCGGGCTCGGTGGTGACCAGGGACATCACCGCCGCGGGCACCTATGCAGGCAACCCGGCACGCCGGCTTGGTCAGCGCAAATAGGAAAGACGACACATGGCGGTGCCTTTTGCGGATCTGCAGCTGCAATACCAGACCATCAAGAGCGAGATCGACGGCGCGATCGCCGCTGTCATCAGGGACAATGCGTTCATTCGCGGTTCCTATGTCGATGCCTTCGAGCGGGAGTTCGCCGCGGTGGCGGAGGTCAGGCACTGCGTGTCCTGCGCCAACGGCACCGATGCGTTGTATCTCGCCATGGCCGCGCTGAACGTAGCGCCCGGCGACGAGGTCATCACCACGGCACATTCGTGGATCTCCACGTCCGCGATGATAACCCATGCCGGCGCCAGCGTCGTCTTCGCGGACACCGACGAGGCGACCTTCACGATCGATCCCGCGGCGATCGAGGCCGCAATCACGCCACGGACGGTCGGGATCATCCCGGTGCATCTGTATGGCCAGCCGGCCGACATGGACGCGATCATGGCGATCGCGCGCAAGCACAAGCTCTGGGTGATCGAGGATTGCGCGCAGGCGCACTTGGCACGCTACAAGGGCCAGCAGATCGGCAGCTTCGGCCAGGCCGCAACCTACTCGTTTTATCCGGGCAAAAATCTGGGCGCGATGGGTGACGCCGGCGCGGTCGTCACCAACGACGGCGCGCTGGCCGAGCACATGACGATGCTGGCCCGCCATGGCGGCCTGGTGAAGCATCAGCATCACATCGAAGGCGTCAACAGCCGGCTCGACGGCATGCAGGCGGCGATCCTGTCGGCGAAACTGCCGCATCTGTCCGGCTGGACCGAGGCGCGTCGGGATGCCGCGAGGGTTTACGACGCGGGCCTCAACCAGATCGAGGATGTCGTGGTGCCCGCGGTCGCCGCCGGCCGCGACCACGTCTATCACCTCTACACCATCGAGCATCCGCGCCGCGACGCGCTGGCGGCGCATCTGAATGCCAACGGCGTGCAGACCGCGATCAACTATCCGACCGCGCTGCCGTTTCTCGCCGCCTATCGCCGGCTCAACGCGCGACCCAAACAGTTCCCGAACGCCCATCGCGCGCAGGGCAGGATCCTGTCGCTGCCGATGTTCGCGGAGATCACGCCGGAGCAGCAGCGCGAGGTGATCGATCTGGTTCGCAGGTTTTGAGTCTGTCGCAGCCGGCGGGGAACGATCACACCGGCTTGCGCTCGTCTGTAATGACCTTGCCGTCGTTGGGAAGCGATCCCAGGCCGACCAGTTCGACATGGCCGCCGAGCTTTGCCACCGCGCGCAGCGTTGCGGCGATCTGGCTTTGAAGCTCGCCGCCTGGCGACGCGCATTCGGCCCTGAGCGTCATCACATCGGCCTCGCCCTCGCGCGTCACGACGAGACGGAGCCGACCCAGTTCGGGATGATGCTTGCCGATCTCGGCGATCTGCTCGGGCCGTACGAACATGCCCTTGACCTTGGTGGTCTGGTCGGCGCGGCCCATCCAGCCCTTGATGCGCATGTTGCTCCGGCCGCATGGACTTGGGCCGGGCAGCGCGGAGGTGAGGTCGCCGATCGCCAGGCGAATCCAGGGGTGATGGGGATCGAGCGAGGTGACGACGATTTCGCCGACGTCGCCTGGCGCGACCGGATCGCCGGTGCCGGGCCGCACGATTTCCATGATCAGGTCCTCGTTGACCACCATGCCCTCATGCGACGAGGTCTCAAAGGCGATCAGGCCGAGATCGGCGGTGCCGAAGGCCTGATAGGCATCGACCCCGCGCGATTTGATCTCCTCCTGCAGCGATTTCGGGAATGCCGCCCCCGACACCAGCGCGCGCTTGATCGAGGAGACGTCGCGCCGGGCGCCCGCGGCCGCGTCGAGCAGGATTTTGAGGAAATCCGGGGTGCCGCTGTAGCCGACCGGCCGATAGGCCTCGATCAGCTCGAATTGCGCCTCGGTATTGCCGGGACCGGCCGGAATCACCGCGCAGCCGAGCGCGCGCGCCGAGGCATCGAAGATGAAGCCGCCCGGCGTCAGGTGATAGCTGAAGGTGTTCAACACCACGTCGCCCGGCCGGAAGCCCGCGGCGAACAGCGCCCGGGCGCCGCGCCAGGGGTCGGCGTGGGTAGCCTCGGGCTCGAAAATCGGGCCGGGCGAGGTAAACAGCCTCCCAAACGAGCCGGGAAGGCCCGGGACGAGCCCGCCGAACGGCGGGGCGGATTTGTGCAGGGCAGGGAGATCGGATTTGCGCAACAGCGGCAGCCCCGCCAGCGCCGCCCGGCTGGTGACACTGGTGGGATCGATACCCCCGAGGCGTTCGGCATAGGCCGGCGCCGCCATCGCCTTGCGCAACACCTCCGGCAGCCGCGAAAACAGGTCGGCCTCGCGCTCGGCGGGCTTGCGTGTCTCGAGGGCGTCGTAGTGGTCGGTCATGGCTGGTCCTGTATGTTCGAGCCAATTGCGCATCGCCTTGCACGTGGTATCAGACGGCCGCTACCGATGTCGGAGATGCCCCAAGAGGCGGATTGGCTGACGGAATGGCTGAAGGACAAACCGCCGCGGCAGAGGAATCTGTCGACATTGTCGCGAAACTGAAGCTTCGCATGATCGACCACGCCTTGCCGTTGTGGTCGAAGCAAGGTTGGGACCCGACGACCGGCGGCTTCGTCGACCGTCTCGACCAGGAGGGCCGCGCCGATCGTCTCGCGCCCCGGCGCGTGTTCGTGCAGGCCCGGCAGATCTATTGCTTCGCCAAGGCTGCGCAGATGGGCTGGTATCCCGAAGGTCGCGAAATCGCGCTCAAGGGGCTGGGTCATCTCTTGACCAGGGCGAAAGCCCCCGACGGCCGTCCGGGCTTTGTCCATGCCCTGGCGCCCGATGGTGCGGTGCTGGATCCGCGTCGCGACACGTATGACCACGCCTTCGTGCTGCTGGCGCTCGCCGGCGTTTATGCGCTCGACCGCGACGCGCAGGTCCGCTCCGAAATCGACGCGCTGCTTTCGTTCCTGGACGCTCACCTGCGCTCGCCGCATGGCGGCTTTGTGGAGGGATTGCCGGCGTCGATGCCGCGACGGCAAAATCCGCACATGCACCTGTTCGAGGCGATGATCGCGACGTTCGATGCGACCCATGAGGCGGTCTTCCAGAACCGCGCGGGTGACTTCTTCGCGCTGTTTGTCGCCAACCTCTACGACAAGCAGAAGCGCGTACTGGGCGAGTATTTCGAGGAAGACTGGTCGAAGATAGAGCCTGTCAGCGTCGAGCCCGGTCATCAGGCGGAGTGGGTCTGGCTGTTGAAGGGGTTTGAACGGATTACGGGCTGCCCGACGGCGCGTCCCCGCGCCGAGCTGCTCGAAACCATGCTGCGCTATCGCGACGAGGCCACTGGCTGCCTGGTCGATGAGGGCGACACCGAGGGCAACATCAGAAGGCACACCAGGCGTTTGTGGCCGCAGACCGAGATGGCCAAGGCGTGGATCGCGCAGGCCGAGGCGGGCGAGGCCGGCGCTGCCGATGAAGCGCGCGCCGCGCTGGCGCGGCTCGAGCGGCATTATCTTCGACACCCCGTCGCGGGCGGCTGGTACGACCAGTTCGATCGCGACGGTGCGTCGCTGGTCGCCACGATCCCTGCGTCTTCGTTTTATCATGTCCTCTGCGCGGTCGCGGAAGCCGAGCAGGTGCTCGGTTGAGCACCCGCGGCATCACAGCCACCGCTTCCTTCGCTTGAAGCTTTTCAAATTCTTGAAACTCTTGCGCTGGTCGCCGGCGCCGCCGAGATAAAATTCCTTGACGTCCTCATTGTCGCGCAACTCGGAAGCCGACCCGTCGAGCACCACCTTGCCCTGTTCCATGATGTAGCCGTGGCTCGCCACCGAG
>JAYSPJ010000440.1:0-3151 GCA_043722155.1 Bradyrhizobium sp. | reverse complement strand
GCCACCGTTCTCTGTGTTGTGCGATGGTGTCGAACAGTTGTTCTTAACGAGAGGCCGCAGCGTATGGGTCCCCGCGTGCGCGGGGACGACATCGCGTTTCGTGGAGATGTAGGAGCTACACCTTCAACAGCGCCTGCCGATCGATCTTGCCCGTGCCGGTTTTTGGCAGCTCATCGATGAATTTTATCTCGCGCGGATATTTGTAAGGCAGCAGTCTTGCCTTCACGAAATCCTGCAGCAGCTTCGTCGTCGCATCCGCATCGAACGCGCGGTCGTTCATCACCACCACCGCCTTCAGCGTCATCCGGCGGTCCGGCAGTTCCGCCGCAAAAACCGCGCATTCGCGCACGCCGGGATGCTCGGCGAGGCAGAGCTCGACCTCGAGCGGATAGACCCATTGCCCGGAGATCTTTATCAGGTCGTCGGCGCGGCCGCGGAAGAAGTGGAAGCCGTCGGCATCGCGGACAAAGCGGTCGCCGGTGTAGATCCAGCCGCCCTCGCGGATCGTCTCGGCCGACTTGTCCGGCCGGTTCCAGTACAGCGGCGTATTGGAGTCGCCGCGCACCCACAGGATGCCTTCCTCGTTGTCGGCGACGTGGCGGCCGTCCTTGTCTTTCAGCTCGACTTCATAGCCGGGGACGCGAAGGCCGGCGGCGCCGGGCTTTCTTCGCTCCGGGCGATTGGAAAGGTAGATGTGCAGCACCTCCGTCGATCCCAGCCCCTCGACGATCTCGAGTCCGGTGAGTGCCTTCCAGCCATTAAATTCTCGGCCGAAAGCACCTCGGCGGCGGACAACGCCATCCGCAGCGACGAAAAGTCCGTCGCCGCCGCGTTGTCGGCCTTGGTCAGCGACGTGTAGAGCGTCGGCAAGCCGAAAAAGACCGAGGGCCGGAAACGTTCGATCGCGGCAAAGATCGAAGCCGGCTTGGGCTGGCCCGGCAGCAGCAGCGTCGCCGCGCCGACCGAGAAAGGGAAGGTGATGGAGTTGCCGAACCCGTAGGCGAAGAAGATCTTCGGCACCGAAAAGCAGATATCGTCGGGGGTAAGCTTCAGCACGTTGCGCGAGAACGCGGCCTCGCTATAGGCCATGTCGTGCTGCAAATGCACGATGCCCTTGGGACGGCCGGTCGAGCCCGACGAATACATCCAGAACGCCATCTCGTCGCGGTCGGTGCCGGCTTCCGCGAACTCGGCGGGGAATGCCGGCAACCAGTTTTCGGCAACGATGGTGGTCGCCACGACGTGATCGCCGGCCGCGCCGTTGACCGCGATCAGCGTGTGCAACACCGTGTCCTTGCAGGCCTGGGCGTCGAAGCGGGAACAAAACCCGGCATCGGCGACGGCAACCGCGGCTCCGGAATCGGCGAGATAAAACTGCAGCAGGTCCGGTGGCGTCAGCGTGTTGATCAACAGCGGCACGAAGCCGGCCCGCACCGCGCCGAAAAATGCTGCCGGATAGTCCGGCGTATCGTCCAGAAACATCAGGACGCGGTCGCCGCGTTGTAGTCCGAGCGAACTGAAACCGTGGCCCCAGCGGCAGGCCTCCGCGCAGAGTTCGGCATAGCTGTGCGTCCCAAGGGGGCCGATCAGCGCTGGCCGCGCACTCCGGCCTTTTGCAAGATTGTCGAACAGAATGCGGCTGGCGTTGTATTGTTCGGGAATCGCAAAGCCAATTTCGCGAGCGCCGGGGTTGTCTGACGGTACCCGATCGGCGATCTCGCGTGTCATCGGCTGGTCTCGTGTTGCTTCGACGCCTCGTAGCGCGCCATGAAGGCCGGCGACATCGCGCGCAGCCGCGTATCGTCGATCCGGCCGGAGCGGGTGATATAGCTGTATGCAAAATCCATCAGGCCGAGCTGCATATGTTCGGGGAATCTCTCGTACCAACCGGCGCTGGTCCGCGCCGCCGTCACCAGCTTCTGCACGATCGGCTTTCTGTCCGCCTGGTATCGGGCCAGCGCCGCGGAAACATCCGTCTCCGCCTCCAGCGCCTTGACCAGCGCGATCGCGTCTTCGATGGCCAGCCGCGTGCCCGAGCCGATCGAGAAATGCGCCGAGTGCAGCGCGTCACCGATCAGCACCATATTCCCAAACGACCAGCGTTCGTTCCAGATCCACGGAAAATTCCGCCACACCGACTTATTCGACACCAGCGCATGGCCGTCCAGCGTGGAGGCAAATATTTGCTCGCAGATCGCCTGCGACTGCTCGATGGTCTTGTCGGCGAAACCGTAACGCTGCCAGGTCGCCGCATCGCATTCGACCAGGAACGTACTCATATCGGGCGCGTAACGATAATGGTGCGCATTGAGCGAACCGAGGTCGGTTTGCACAAAAGTCTGCGACAGCGTCCCGAAGCGCTTTGAGGTGCCGTACCAGGCGAATTTGTTGGACGAATGCGACACCGATGCACCGAATTCGTTCTCGAAAGTTCGACGCACCAGCGAGTTCAGGCCATCCGCGGCGACGATCAGGTCGTAGCCTCCAAGTTCGTCCACCGACTGGATGATGGTGTCGTAGCGCGGTTCGACGCCGACGGCGCGCACGCGCGCCTGCAGAATCGTCAGGAGATCGAGCCGGCCGATCGACGAGAAGCCGACGCCGTCGATCTCGATGCTTTCTCCGCGCAGACGGAGCGTGATGTTGTTCCAGCTCTCCATCCGGGGCGCGATCGCATCCACGGTGTCGGCATCGTCGGCGCGCAGGAATTCAAGCGCCTGCTCGGAGAACACCACGCCAAAACCCCAGGTGGCGCCGGCCGGATTCTGCTCGAACAGATCGATCTGCGCCTCGGGGTGACGCTTCTTCCAGAGATAGGCGAAGTAGAGACCCCCGGGGCCTCCGCCGACCACCGCGATACGCAAGCTCGATCCCTCCCTAATCGACAGTATACTTACAATTTGGCGGACACCCTAACGCTCGCCGGATGGCGGCGCTACCTAAAAATATCGGTCAGTAATCAGCGGAAACGCATGCTTTCGCTCCGGCAGGCGCTTGCGGGGAGAGGTGAACGAGAGCGTCACACCTTCACCATTCGCTTGCCGCGGTTCTCGCCAGCCAGCAAACCGATCAGCGCCTTCGGCGTGTTGTCCAGGCCGTTGATGATGTCCTCCTGGACCTTCAGTTTGCCGGCGGCGACCCAGGACTGCAG
>JAYSPJ010000439.1:0-1887 GCA_043722155.1 Bradyrhizobium sp. | reverse complement strand
CCGATGGCGCGATTGTCATCGACCCGGACGCCGGCGGTGCCAGCTTCGAAGTCCCGATCACCCCGCCGCTGCCCGAGAGTCTCAACTTCCTGCCGTAGCTAGGCATGACGCGGCCCGCGCATCGACACCACCGACAGGTGTCGTGCGGGCCGGAACTGGCCGACCGGGCAGCCGGTCGCGGCGCCACTTGTTGACGCGCGTGGTCTTCGAGCCTTCGAAGCTCAGGTTGTACATCAGCCCCTTGTTGGAGAAGATGAAACCGATGATCGGCTGCTTCGCCGTATCGGTATGCGCCAGACCGAGTTGCCGCGCGCCATCGCGCGCCTGACTGTTGCCGGATGCCCGCGCGGGCGCCGATGAATATGCCCGGCAGCCTGCAGGAAATTACTGCAGTGGCCCGGCCGACAGTACGAGGAACAGGCGCCATTCGCCGGGGATGCCCTTGAGCGTCTGCGCTCCCCGGTCTTCGAATCGGATGCCCGAACCGGCGATCAGATCCTTGGCGGTGCCCGAGACGACGATTTCACCGGCGCCCGCGCTGGCCATGACGCGCGCGCCGATGTGGACCGCGAGTCCGCCCGGCTTGCCGCCGATAGTCTCCACTTCGCCGGTGTGCAGTCCAGAGCGCACCTCGAGGCCCAGCGCCTTGGCGTGAAACCCATTCGCACCAGCGCAGCGGATCGCGCGCGCCGGTCCGTCGAAGGTGGCGAACAGTCCGTCTCCCGCCGTGTCGATCTCACGGCCCCGGAACAAGGCGAGTTGCGCGCGCGCCAGTGTTTGGTAGCTCTCCAGCAGGTCGCGCCACTTGCTGTCGCCCAGCATGGCCACACGTTCGGTGGATGCAACGATGTCCGTGAAAAGGACCGTTGCCAGTTCGCGGTCCAGCTCTGCTTCGCCGCGCGCGCCGGTGAGAAATACCTGAACCTCGTTGACGATCGCGTCGCTGTCGCCAACCCACGGCGTATGGTCCACGCCAGGCAATTCGACCAAGGTCGCATGCGGGATTTGCCGCGCCATGGCTCTTGCCTGCTCGATGCTCACGACCAGTTCGTCGCGACGATGGATGATGAGCGTGGGAACCTTGATCGCGGGCAGGATATCGCGTACGTCGATTTCCCGGTTCATCTGCCATACCGCAAGCACGGCGCCAGGACTTGCGGCAGCTCGAAAATAGGCCGCCGTCTGGCCGGCTGCGAGCGCGTCGCCGGCAATGCTGGGTGCCCACATCGCCAGGTCGATGCCTTTCGGCGTACCCCAGTGCCTTTCAGTGTTCGCGAGTACTGCGGCCCATCGCTCGTCGGTCCATCCGTGCGGGTTGTCCGCGGCCCACGATTTTTTGGCATAGGTTCCGTAGAGAACGAGCGCGACCGTGCGTTCGGGATAGGTGGCGGCAAAAAGAATCGACATCGGGCCGCCTTCGGAAATGCCGAGCAACGCCGCCCGCTGCGACCCGACATCGTCCATGACCGCCTGCAAATCGTGCATGCGTTGTTCCAGCGAGAAGATCTGCGACGTACGGTCCGACATCCCGGTTCCGCGCTTGTCAAACAGGATCAGGCGGCAGAACGAGGACAGGCGGCGGAAAAAGTTGCTGCGCGCGGGCGACGCCCAGTTTGCCTCGACATTGGACACGAAGCCCGGCACGAAGACGACATCCAGCGGCCCGTCGCCCAGCACCTGGTAGGCAATGTGCACGCCGTCGCTCCTGACGTAGCGCGTTTCTGGAGGGATGAAGTTCATGCGTCGTTGCACCGCAGGTTGCGCGCGGCATGTCGACCGTGGCGGCGCTACTTGTTGACGCGCGTGATCTTCGAGCCCTCGAAGGTCAGGTTGTACATCAGCCCCTTGTTGGAGAAGATGAAACCGATGATCGGCTGCTTCGCCGTT
>JAYSPJ010000438.1:0-3100 GCA_043722155.1 Bradyrhizobium sp. | reverse complement strand
ACCGCGAGGCCGAGGGCGGCGAGCCGGCTCTTCTGATGCAGCATCGACACCAGGTCGCGCTGCATGTCGGACAATTCGCGTTCGGCGACGCCGATCTCGTCGCCGCGCTGGCTGGGTAGGATAATGTACGCCGAACTCTCGGGGTTTTCGTGGAATCCGACCAGGCTCGCGGTCAGCCGCCGCATCGGCCGCACGAACAGATAATGCAGGGCGAAATAGACCAGCCCTGCGGTCAACATCGCGATGCCGAGCGAGACCAGCAACAGATTGCGGGAAAACCGGTACATCGCCTGCCGCAGCGGAGCCTCGTCGATCACGACCTCGATGAACTGCCCGCCGCCAGACGCGGGCCCGATCACCCGAATCGCCTGATTGCCGCTTTCCAGCATGATTTCGAAGGAATCCATGATCGCCGACCACACCGTCATGGTGCGCATGTCGACGTCGTGGTCGATCGCCGGCGGCAGATCGGCGCTGGCCAACAGCCTGCGCTGCTGTCCCATCTTGATGGCCACCGCGCGGGCGCCGATGCTTTTGAGGATTTGCCGTGCCAGCGAATCCGGAACCATGCCGAGAGGCGCGGCATCCAGCACCAGTGCGGCGGTATTGGCCGCCGCCAACCGGTCGTTCAGCCGGTTCAGGTGGAAATTGCCGATCGAGGGTACGTAGATCAGGATCCCCGCGATCATCACCAGGGGAATGGTCAGCAGCAGCAGCTTGCCGGACAGGCCCAGCCTTCGCGGTAGCCTTGGCGGCGGCTTTGGCCGCGGCGTTTCGATGGCTGGCTGCTGGTCGCTCACGGACACAATATAGGCCTCGATGCCTTCCGTTGGGAGGATGCGTTCTGCACTGCAACCGGTCAAATTAAGGATCGCTAATGTCGGCCGGTTCCGGATCCGGCGCCGCCGCGCCCGCCACTGACGAAAACCCCGCGAAAACAGATATATTCGCGCCAATTGCGTCGTTTCGAGGAACCTCGAATGCGGCATCCCGCAACGTTGACGAAAACAGGTCGCTCCCGTATAAGCCGCGCCAACTGTCCGCGATGGCCCGGTCCGACCGGGGGCGGCTCGATTGGGCCGGAAACGGCCCGTTTCGGGCCGGTCAGCATCATCGGACTTACCTCATTTATCAGGCAAATTGCCCGGTCAGCGGAGAACTACCCGTGAAGCGGACTTATCAACCCAGCAAACTGGTGCGCAAGCGCCGCCACGGCTTCCGCGCCCGCCTTGCCACGGTCGGCGGCCGCAAAGTTCTCGCCGCGCGCCGCGCGCGCGGCCGCAAGCGTCTGAGCGCCTGAGCCGGGCTCCCCGGGGATTTCATCATGGATTGGCTAAGGCAGCGGGCGGACTTCCTCGCCGTTGCCAATGGCGCGCGGGCCAACAGCGCTGGCTTCGTGCTGCAAGGCCGTCGCCGCGACGATGACGGCCCGATCCGGATCGGCTTCACCGTTACCAAGAAGCACGGCACCGCCACCGAGCGAAATCGCATCCGGCGCAGGCTGCGCGAGCTGGTGAAGCGGCTGGACGTCATATCCATGCGACCGCACAGTGATTATGTGCTAGTCGGCCGTCGTACCTCACTGAACCGCGACTTCGCCACCATGCTCGACGATCTACGCTCGGCGCTCGATCGCCTCGAGCGGCAGCCCAAAGACCAGGTGACGAGACCGTCCAGGGCGCTTTCCAGCGAAGTGGACACCGGTTCGCGTCAAGACAACGCGTCAAAAGACTCTCGCGCAAGCCGCAAACCGAATTGAATGACGAGACCTTGAACGATGACCGATAATCGCAACACCATCCTCGCCGTCATTCTGTCCGGCCTCGTGCTGATCGGCTGGCAATATTTCTTCAACATACCGCAGATGGAAAAGCAGCGCGCGCAGCAGGCCCAGAGCGAGCTGGCGAAGCCGGCGCCGCAGCCCGGCAGCCCTGCCAGCAGCCCTGCCACCCCGCAGGCCGGCGCGCCACTTGCGCCGAATGCGCCAGCCGCGAATCAGCCCGCCTCGGCGCCCCTGGTGGTCAACCGCGAGGTCGCGATATCAGCGGCGCCGCGCATCAAGATCGACACCCCGCGGGTCAGCGGCAGCATTTCACTGAAGGGCGCGCGCATCGACGATCTGGCGCTGATGCAATTCCGCACCACCGTCGATCCCAAATCGCCCGCCATCGTGCTGTTCTCGCCTTCAGGCTCGCCGACGCCCTATTACGCGGAATTCGGCTGGGTCGCCGCCGCCGGCTCGACCGTGAGGCTCCCCGATCGGGACACGCTGTGGCAGCAGGAAGGCTCGGGCAGCCTCGCGCCGAGCAGCCCGGTGACCCTGAAATACGACAATGGCGACGGCCTCACCTTCCGCCGCACCATTTCAATCGACGAGCGTTATCTCTTCACCGTCAAGGACGACGTCACCAATATCGGCAACGCGCCGGTCACCCTGTATCCGTTCGCGCTGATTTCGCGGCACGGCACGCCACATGTCGAGGGCTATTACATCCTGCATGAAGGCCTGATCGGCTATCTCGGCGACCAGGGCCTGCAGGAATACGGCTACAAGAAAATCGACGACGAGAAGGTGAAGACCTTCAAGGTCACCAACGGCTGGCTCGGCATCACCGACAAATACTGGGCTTCGGCGCTGCTGCCGGACACGTCCGCGCAGTTGCAGGCACGGTTCTCGTCCAACCTCGTCGGCGCGGTGCGGACCTATCAGACCGATTACCTGCAGGATGCGCAGACCATCGCGATCGGCGGCACCGGCTCCTCCAATGCGCGGCTGTTCGCCGGCGCCAAGGAAGCCGGCGTGGTCGGCATCAACTTTCCGCTGGCCGGACTGGGCGGCTACAACCATCAGCTCGGGCTCAACCACTTCGACCTGCTGATCGACTGGGGCTGGTTCCATTTCATCACCAAGCCGATGTTCCTGGCGCTCGACTTCTTCTACCACCTGGTCGGCAATTTCGGCGTCGCCATCCTGCTGGTGACGGTGCTGGTCAAGATCCTGTTCTTCCCGCTCGCCAACAAATCCTACGCCTCGATGGCGAAGATGAAATCGGTGCAGCCGCAGCTGGCCGCGCTGAAGGAGCGCTTTCCCGACGACAAG
>JAYSPJ010000437.1:0-9861 GCA_043722155.1 Bradyrhizobium sp. | reverse complement strand
CTCGAGATGGCGGTGAATATTCTCCACCACCACGATGGCGTCGTCGACCACGAGCCCGATCGCCAGCACCATCGCCAGCAGCGTAAGCAGGTTGATGCTGAAGCCCATCACCAGCATCAGGCTGCAGACGCCGATCAGCGACAGCGGAATGGTGACAACCGGAATTATCACGGAGCGGAACGAGGCCAGGAACAGGAAGATCACCACGATCACGATGCCGACCGCCTCGATCAGGGTCATTTGCACCTCGTCGATCGAGGAACGGATGAACTTGGTCGAGTCGTAGGCGACTTTCATCTTGAGCGACGGCGGCAGGTTGCGTTCGAGTTCCGGAAACAGCGCGCGCACGCCGGTGACGATGTTGAGCGGATTGCCCTGCGGGGTCGCCTGCACGCCGATGAAGATCGCGCGCTCGCCCGAGAAGGCCACGCTGGCGTCGGTGCTTTGCGCCGACAGTTCGACGGTGGCGACATCCTCCAGGCGCACGAAGCCGCCGTCCCTGGCCTTGACGGTCATGCGCTTGAACTGGTCGACGTTCTGCAGGTCGGTATTGGCTGTCACGTTGGAAACGACGAAATAGCCCTTGGCCTGCCCGGCGGCAGCCTGGAAATTGTTCGCCCGGATCGCCGCGGCGATGTCGTCGGGCGATACGCCGCGACCCGCCATCCGCGCGGGGTCGAGCCAGATGCGCATCGCGAAGGTTTGTCCGCCGAGAATGTCGGCCGACGCCACGCCATCGACGGTGGACAGGATCGGCTGCACCACGCGCGTCAGGTAGTCCGATATCGCGGACCCCGAGAGTTCTTCGCTGGAAAATCCGAGATACATCACGGCCGTGGTTTGGCCGGTCGACTTCAGGATGATCGGATCGTTGGCCTCTCGCGGTATCAGGTATTTGACCGAGTTCACCTTAGCCAGCACTTCGGTCAGCGCCTGGTTGGGGTCGAAGTTGAGCTTGATGTAAACCGAAATCAGGCTCTGGCCCTGGGTCGAGGACGAGGTGATGTAGTCGACGCCTTCGGCGGCCGACACCGCCTGCTCGATCGGCGTGGTGATGAATCCCTGCATCAATTGCGGCGACGCGCCGGGATAGACCGTCGTCACCGTGATCACGGTGTTCGACAGTTTCGGATATTGCCGGATCGGCAATGAAGTCGCGGCCTTGAAGCCGATCAGAAGGATCAGCAGGCTGACGACCAGCGACAGCACCGGGCGCTTGATGAAGATATCGGTAAAAGCCATTACAGGCGCTCCGTAGTCGTTTTGTCGCGGGACCCCAGGGCCCCCGCGCAGAATTGCTTAGTTGCGCGGCGCCTTGTCCGGTACCACCAGCGCCGGATCGGTCGAGATGGCTACCGCCGCACCGGACTGCAGCTTGTGTTGTCCGACCGCCACCACCCGATCGCCCGCTTTCAGGCCGCTGGTGACGACGGCGCGCCCGTCGTAACGGTCGCCGGTCCGGACGAAGGTGCGGACGGCGGTCAGGCTGACCTTGCCGTCATCCGCCTTCTTCTCCGTGATCAGATAAACCGAATCGCCGTACAGCGTGTAATCGACCGCGGTTTCCGGAACGCTGACGACAGCGGGCTTGTCCGGCAGCACAACCGTCGTGGTCGCGAACATGCCGGGTTTCAGGATGCGATCGGGATTGGCGATCGTGGCCTGAACGCGGATGTTGCGCGTATCGCTGCTGATCTGCGGCTCGATGGTGGTGATCTTGCCCTCGAAAACCTTGCCGGGATAGGCATCGACCACGATCCGCACGGTCTGCCCGACCTTGAGCAGCGCGCTGTCCTTTTCCGTCGTCGTGAAATTCGCATAGAGCATGGACAGATCGGTCAGCGACACGATCTGCGTCCCCGCGGTGAGGAACTGGCCGACCTCGACCTTGCGGACGCCGAGTTCGCCGTCGAACGGCGCGCGCACCAGCTTCTGCGAAATGATCGCCTGGGTCTTGGCGATGCCGGCATTGGCCTGGTCAAACGCCGCCTGCGCGGAATCCACCGTCGCCTGCGGGCCGAACTGACGCGACGCCAGCTGCTTGGCGCGCTCCAGCGACAGCTGCGCCACCGTGGCCTGCGCCTTGAAGCTTGCGAGATCGCCCTGCTCGGCGCCGTCGAACAATTGCACCAGCGGCGCGCCGGCCTTCACGCTGGAACCGGCGGTGAACATGATCTCGGTGATGCGCCCGTTGACATCGGAGGTGACATTGACCTGATGCACGGCGGCGAGATCGCCGACCGCTTTCAGCAGGTTCGGAATCACTTCGGATTTAGCCTCGGCAACGGTGACCATCACCGGCGGCGGCTTGTTGTTGGCGAAGAACTGCGCGATCATTTTGTTGCGGAAGGCGTTGAAGCCAACGATGCCGCCGACCAGAACCGCCAGCAGCAGTCCGACGATGATGAACCAGCGCAGCATTCGCACCGGACGCTTGTGCGGCTTGTCGGCGATCGGCTTGCCCGCGATATTGGGTTCGGTCACGATGTTCATGTCATGTACTTTCTGCAGTTACCTTCCGCCCCGGAGCCGGCGACAACTCGCGATCCAGATAGGAGGCAATGGCGGCTTCGTTAAGTCCGATTCCGCGGAGAATGAATTCGCAAAGTTGCCGTTCGAGATCGGCCGCATTGCCGTAAGTGAGACAGGGCACGGCCGGAAGCCGCGTCAGCGCCGCCATCAGCACCGTGTGATGCGCGAACCAGAACAGATTGAGCGGCTCACTTCCGATCCTCGAAGCGTCGCCAGCCGCCACGGCGCGCTCAAGCGATGCGGTGAACACCGGCGCGATCAGGTCGCCGACCTTGCCATAGAGCAGCCGGGCGAATTCGCCGTCATCGAGATGGCTGGTGGTCATGAGCCGGAGACGTTGCGCTTCCTGTTCGTCGTCGGCGATCTCCATGAAGTGCCGGACCATGCCGCGGACCAGTTCGACCAGGGTCGCGGTCGACGGCTCCAGCCCGAGCAGATGCGTCAGATCGGGGTCGGCCTCGCACTCCTCCGCCAGGATCTCCGCATACAGCGCCGCCTTGGACGGAAAGTGCTTGAACAGCAGTCCTTCCGAGATGGCGGCGGCCGCCGCGACGCTCTTGGTCGTCGTCCCGGCGAAGCCGTTACGGGCAAAGCAACGCTTGGCGGCGCTCAGGATGAGCTGCCGCCGCAGGTCGCTGGTCATGCGCAAGGGTGTACTCATTTTGTGAGTAAGCACTCACCTCCGCTAAAGTGTCAAGCAATATGCTGCGGTGCACGCAGTCGAACCGGCTTGGTCTTTCGCCGTGGCATTGGATGGGGTTGGCCCCAAGGCGCCGCGGATGCGATGGACGTTGAAGCTGCCGGCGCGATTGGAAAGCACCCGCTCCATTCCCGCACGGCTCTGGCCCAAAGGCCTCGATCTGGCCCATGGTGGCGCGCGGGCGGCCGCTATCCCGTAATGACGGGCGGGCCGACGAGGTCGACGGCAACGGCGGCGCAACACTCGTTCACCGCCAAAAGGGTGTGGCAGCATGAATGCGGATGCGCGAGGGTTGGCGGCGAGTTTCGATATCGAGAAACTGACGCCCGAATTCTATGCCGATCCCTATCCGACCTATCGCGCACTGCGGGAGCATGAGCCGGTCAAGCGGATGCCCAACGGCTCCTGGTTTCTGACCCGCTACGACGACCTGGTCAGCGCCTACAAGAACACCAGACTTTTCTCTTCCGACAAGAAGAAGGAGTTTTTCCCGAAATACGGCGATTCGCCGCTCTACGAGCACCACACCACCAGCCTCGTCTTCAACGACCCGCCCGCTCACACCAGGGTGCGGCGGCTGATCATGGGCGCGCTGTCGCCGCGCGCCATCGCCGGCATGGAGCCCGATCTGATCGCGCTGGTGGACCGGCTGATTGCCGCGATCGCCGCGAAAGGCGACGTCGATCTGATCGACGACTTTGCCGCCGCGATCCCGATCGAGGTGATCGGCAATCTGCTGGATGTGCCGCAGGAGGAACGCGGCCCATTGCGCGACTGGTCGCTGGCGATTTTGGGCGCGCTCGAGCCGGTGATCGGCCCCGAGGTTTTTGCCCGCGGCAACAGAGCGGTGCAAGATTTTCTCGGCTATCTGGAAATCCTGGTGACGCGACGACGCGCCAGGCCGGGCAACCCCGAACGCGACGTGCTGACCCGCCTCATTCAGGGCGAGGACAATGGCGAGCGGCTGACCGAGAAGGAACTGCTGCACAACTGCATCTTCCTGCTCAATGCCGGGCATGAGACCACCACCAACCTGATCGGCAACGGGCTGGTGGCGCTGTCAGGCAACAGCGCGCAGAAGCGACGGCTGATCGAACATCCCGATCTGATAAAGACCGCAGTCGAGGAAATCCTGCGGTTCGAAAGCTCGAATCAGCTCGGCAACCGCATGACCACCGAGCAAGTCGAACTCGGCGGCGTGACGCTTCCCGCCGGCACACCGGTGACGCTTTGCATCGGCGCGGCCAACCGCGATCCGCAACAATTCGCCAACCCGGAAACCCTCGATATCGCCCGCACCCCGAACCGGCATCTCGCCTTCGGCACCGGTGCGCATCAATGCGCCGGCATGGCGCTGGCGCGGCTCGAAGGCGCGATCGCGATTTCGCGATTCCTCGCCCGGTTTCCGGATTACGCGCTGAACGACGCACCGCTACGCGGCGGCCGCGCCCGGTTTCGCGGGTTCTTGAGCGTGCCGTGCACCGTCGGTTGAGGGGAAAAGAAAGCGCGGCCCAAACCCGCGCCTTCCTCTTCCCGTTTCTCTGACACCTGGCCGTTCGCATTTTCGCGCCGCACCGCTGCAACCTGGCGCGCGATTCCCGGTCGTGGACGTGGCGACGTTGGCGGCGACCTCCGGGCGACCCTGCCATCCGGACGCCCGCGCTCCCACCCTTGCTTCGGGAACATCAGCTCGCTGGATGCCAACCCACGTAGAACTACCGGCACCGTTAGCAAACCAGCCTTTAAGTATTTGCGGCAGACTGTTCACCCGCTGGCTTCGGATTTGAAGCGAACCGCACTGTCGAGCCGTGGATCGACGATCATGATTTTCTTCTCAGTTCATTCAGGATGTACCGCTCGTGAGTATCCGCGTCCGCCTGTTGTTGCTGGTGTTGGGCACCGCTTTGCTGCCGGCAATCCTCGTGGGCTGGCGATACTACCAGGATCGCGGCAAGGACGTCGACGCCGCTATTAACGGTTTGGCGGCTACGGCCCGCACTATCGGAGCGAGTCTCGACGCGAGGGTCCAGGGTACCACCCAGCTTCACTTCGGTCTGGCGCGGGCGCGCGATCTCGCCGGACACGACAAGGCGGTGTGTTCCGGTTTCCTTTCCGAGGTTCTCGAAAAGAATCCGCAATACACCGGTATCCTGACCATCGATCCCAATGGCGGCCTGCTCTGCGATTCCCTGCGTACCGGGCGCGTCCTTGACTTGCGCGATCGCGATTACTTCAGGCAGGCCTTGGACACCGTCGGCACCGTCGTCATCGAGCCGGTATTCGGCCGCCTCACCGGGGCGGCTGTGCTGCAGATCGCCTATCCGGCGCGCGATGAGGCGCAGCGGTTGCAGTTCGTCCTGCTGGCCTCGCTCGACCTCAACAAGTTCATGAAGGAACAAACCGAAAATTTGCCGCGCGGGTACCAGGTCGTGTTGGCCGACCGCAAGGGTACGGTATTGAGCTGGTCACCGGCGCAACTGCGGGCCAGCCGACCAGGCACTTCCATCGCGGATTCCGTCCTGTTCGGCGTGACGGCGGATATCGGCGGCTCGAAAGAACTGGTGAATGCCGACGGCGAAACCCAGGTTTGGTCGGCAGCCGACACGCTGGCCATCGGCGGCGTCAGTTTGCATGTCATGGTCGGCCGTTCAAAATCGGAACTGGTGGCGGCTCCGAACCGGCGTCTCGCCGAAGACATGACCATCCTCGGCATGCTCTCGCTACTGCTTTTCGCCGGCGTATGGCTATTGGCGGAAGTCGGTATTCGGTTCCAGATCAGCCGCATCGCGACCATGGCCGGACGGCTCGGCGCCGGCGACCTTGCCGCACGGGTTCCGCCGCCCTATCCCAGCGGCGAACTGGGCAGCCTGATGAGGGTGCTGAACGGCACCGCCGCGTCGCTCGAACGCCAGCGCCACGACATCGAGGATCTCAACGAAAAGCTCCGGCACTCGCAACACCTGGAAGCGCTGGAAAAGCAGCGGCTCGATATCGCGCTCGACAATATGACACAGGGCCTGCTGCTGTTCGATGCGTCGGAGCGGCTGGTCGTCTGCAACCGGCGTTACATCGAGATGTATGCGCTGTCGCCGGACGTGGTCAAACCCGGTTGCAGCTTTCGCGATCTGATCGAGCACCGCAAGCAGACGGGATCGTTCGAGGGCGACGCCGAGGCGTATTACTTGACGTCCCTGGATGGCATCGCGCGTAACGAAATCAGTCAGGTCGTCATAACACATCCAGACGGACGCTCGATCCAGATCGTGAACCAGATGCTGGCTACCGGCGGGTGGGTGGCGACGCACGAGGACATCACCGAGCGCGCGCGGTTCGACGATCGGATCGCGTATCTGGCGCATTACGATGCGCTGACCGAGCTGCCGAACCGGACACTGTTTCGCGAGCAGCTCGCTTCCGCACTGAATGACCTTTCGCGCGGCGAGCAGCTTGCGGTGCTCTATATCGACATCGATGAATTCAAGAGTGTCAATGACACGCTCGGACACCCGGTCGGCGATGAACTGTTGAGAGCCGTGGCCGGCCGTCTGCGCGGCTGCCTCACAGCTGCCGATTGCGTTGCCCGGCTGGGCGGTGACGAATTTGCCGTCCTCCAGATGGCGGTCGCGCGGCCGGCGGATACCACGGACCTTGTCGAGCGGATCTACACGGCGATCCGGGAGCCGTATGATTGCGCAGGTCATCTGCTCACCACCGACGCCAGTATCGGCATTGCGCTGGCTCCGCAGCACGGCGCCGACCTCAATCAGCTGCTGAAGCATGCGGATCTGGCGATGTATGCCGCCAAGGCCGACGGGCGACGCACGTCACGTTTCTTCGAGCCGGGTATGGATGCGCGGGTGAAGGCGTTGCGCCTGCTGGAGCAGGACCTGCGTCAGGCGATCGCGGACGGCGGTTTTGAGCTTCACTACCAGCCGCTGGTCGGCCTTGCGGACAACGAGGTCAGCGGCTGCGAAGCCCTGCTGCGCTGGCGCCACCCCATGCGAGGCCTGATCTCGCCGGCGGAATTCATCCCGGTTGCCGAAGAAACCGGCCTGATCGGCCCGCTCGGTGAATGGGTATTGGCAGCGGCCTGCGCTGAAGCCGCATCGTGGCCGGATCACATCAAGGTCGCGGTCAACGTCTCGCCGGTTCAGTTCCGCAGCCAGGCTTTTGCGCTGAAAGTCGCCGCCGCGCTCGCATCCTCCGGTCTCCCGGCTCACCGGCTGGAACTGGAGATCACCGAAGCGGTTCTCATTCGCGACGACGAAGCCGCCCTGGCCATGCTGCATCAGTTGCGGGGCCTCGGCGTGCGCATCGCGCTGGACGATTTCGGCACCGGCTATTCCTCGCTGAGCTATCTGCAGCGTTTCCCGTTCGACAAGATCAAGATCGATCGCTGCTTCATCAAGGACATCGCGGAACCCGGCGGCTCGGCCTGCATCGTGCAGGCCGTCGTGAACATCGCCGCCATCAGGCACATGACGACGACCGCGGAAGGCGTCGAGACCCAAGCACAACTGGACATGCTGCGCACGCTGGGCTGCAACGAGATGCAGGGCTATCTGTATAGCCCGGCGATATCGGCAACGGAGATCCGGCTGTTGCTCTCGCCCCGCGAGAAGACGGCGGGCGCGGCCTAGTCCTGAAACCCCACATAGCGAACGAAATCGTTGTTCGCTTCACGATCGGACTTGACGGCGTTGGCGGGAAAATTGTCGTCGGGATATCCCATCGCGACGCAGGTCATGATGGCTTCATCCTCGGAGATGTCGGCGACCTCGCGCACGATATCCGATCGCATGATGCCCTGGCCGTTGATGACGGACCCGAGGCCGCGGTTCCAGGCCGCGAGCACGATGCCGTAGCAGAGCGCGCCGAGGTCGACGTGGCAGACCGCGCCGGGGTCGAGAACCCGGTCATAGGTCAGTACCAGCGAGACCGGCGCGTCGAACTGCCGGAATCCACGCAACACCCAGTCCTGCCGCATCGGCTTGTCGTCGCGCGCGATGCCCATCACCGCAAACAGCTGCTTGGCGATATCGACCTGCCGCTTGCGGTGGATGCCCTCATATTCGCCGTGCGAAACGATGTCGCGCTTTGCCTTGGCGCCCGCGACCATCTCTTCCATGTTGCGTCGGCGCAACTGCTCCAGCGGCTCTCCGGTCAGCACGTGCACATGCCAGGGCTGGGTATTCATGGACGAGGGTGCGCGCTTGGCGACCTCGATGATCTCTTCGATCACGCTACGAGGCACCGGCTGGTTCTTGAAACCACGCACACTTTTGCGCGTGTTGACGAGTTCTTCGAAATCCATTGCTATCCTCAAGATGCGTAGGGTGGGCAAAGGCGCCCTTTCGCGCCGTGCCCACCATTTTCAACGAACCGTCATGGTGGGCACGCCATCGGACGCGCTTTCGCGCGATCCGTTGGCTTTGCCCACCCTACAATTTATCCAATGGTATTATCAATCATGCCCCCGCCGCCGCCTGGCCGGCCTCGAGCTTGTCCTGCGTCCTGGTCTCGAAATCACTGGCCTCATGCCGTTCGTGCAGCTGGCTCGAAGGCTCGCCCCAGGTCCGATTGACCATGCGTCCGCGCTTCACCGCCGGGCGCGCGGCGATGGCGTCGGTCCAGCGCTGCACGTTCTTGTAGGACTGAACCTCCAAAAATTCGCCGGCGCCGTACAGCACGCCTTTCGCCAGGCTGCCGTACCAGGGCCAGACCGCGATATCGGCGATCGTATAGTCCTTGCCTGCCAGATATTCGTTGTCCGCGAGGCGCCGGTCGAGCACGTCGAGCTGGCGCTTCACCTCCATCGCGAAGCGGTCGATAGCGTATTCGATCTTGGTCGGCGCATAGGCATAGAAGTGGCCGAACCCGCCGCCGAGATAGGGCGCACTGCCCATCTGCCAGAACAGCCAAGACAGGCATTCCGCGCGCGTCGCGGTGTCGGTCGGCAGCAGCGCCCCGAATTTTTCCGCGAGATGCATCAAAATCGCACCGGATTCGAACACCCGGATCGGCTTCGGTCCGCTGCGGTCCATCAACGCCGGTATCTTGGAGTTCGGGTTGACCGCGACGAAGCCGCTGCCGAACTGGTTGCCGTCGATCTTGATCAGCCAGGCGTCGTATTCCGCGCCCTTGTGGCCGAGCGCCAGCAGCTCTTCCAGCATCACCGTGACCTTGACGCCATTCGGCGTCGCCAGCGAATAAAGCTGCATCGGATGGCGGCCGACCGGCAGCTCCTTGTCGTGGGTCGGCCCCGATATCGGGCGGTTGATGTTGGCGAATTTTCCGCCGCTCTCCTTGTTCCAGCTCCAGACTTTTGGCGGGGTGTATTCGGCGGGCTCGGTCATCGGTTTTGGCTCCAGGCAGCCGGCGGTTTCGTCGGCCAAACTGATATCAACAGGGTTGGAAAGAACCGCAAGGGCCAGGCGCGGCCCGCCACGGCAATGCCCCAATGCAGAATGCGATTAGCTCACACAACCGAGCGGTGCCGCTCGATGCAGGTTCGCAGCACCTCGTCCATCGGCTTTGCCCACCAGCCCTCGGAAAAGATCTCGATCTCGGAATAGCCGGCAAAGCCCTGTGCCTCGACCGCCGCGCGCACCGATTTGATATCGATCACG
>JAYSPJ010000436.1:0-2463 GCA_043722155.1 Bradyrhizobium sp. | reverse complement strand
CTTTGCGCCAGACCGGCGTTTCGTGATTGGCTGGGACCCCGTGAACCCGCGCCTGTTCTGGGTTGCCGGTCTTGGCGGGCACGGCATGACCACAGGCCTCGCGGTGGGCAAGCTCGCCGCGGAGCTGTACCAGCAGCGCGGCGAACATGAACTGTCGCCGAAGCGGCTGATGAATTAAAAGGGCTGCTTTCGGGCACCACAGATCTTCTGCTGCTTGTCTCGAGCGGTGACGCAATTTCTGCGCCGCGACGAATTCAGGAAAGTTGCTGCGCTATTGCGGCAGGTTGCGCCGAAGCGATGAAGGCGCTCACCTCGCGGCGGCAGTGTTGCCGCCTATCACCGCGACGGGCGCGCTTGGCGGGGGGCGATTGCCAAGGCGCGGGAGCGCCAGAGCCCCGCCTCGTTTGCGTTCGCCGGACCTTTGGCGGCAAGCACGCCGGCGAGGTTGCTGGCCGCTTCGAAATTCTCCGGATCCAGATCGAAGGCGCGTCGATAATAACTTTCTGCCTCGTCGAGCCGGCCGAGCATCCAGGCGTTGTTGCCGAGTCCGACCCAGGCCGCTGAATTGCGCGGTTCCAGTGCGACCAGCTCGTTCAGCAAGCGAATGCTCTCGGCGTTTCGCCCGCCCTGCCCGAGCAGGCTGGCCAGCGCGTACAGGTACTCGCCGCGGGCTTTCGCCGAGCCCGCGCGCTCCAGCGCTTCCGAATACATCCGGATGGCGCCGGCGGCGTCGCCGCGCGCCGCCAACTCGGCGGCGATGCCGGCGCGTGGTCCGTCGGCTTTCGGGCTGAGTTGCAGGGACATGCGATAAACCTCGATGTTGCTGCGCCACGCCAGCGCGTTGTCCGACGTGGCGAAGATCATCCAGGCGATCAGCAGCGCGCCGACTGCCGTGCCGGTCGGTCTCGAACGCTCCGGCAATCCCACGAACAGCGCGCCGCTGGCAAGGGCGAAACCGATGGTCGGCAGATAGGCCTGCCGAGCGTTGAAGAAGCCCTCGCCGACGGCCGCCACAGCATAGGCTGGCCAAAGCGTCAGAGCGCACCATAAGATGGCAAAAGCAAAGCTGCGGGCGCCCCCCCGAAGCCGCCAGCAGGCGGCGCCGAGTCCGGCTGCGAAGAGCAGGGAGAGCGATACCGCCAGCGGGCTGGCGAGCGCAACTTCTGGCGGTCGTAGAGCGAACGGTGCGGCGGCAGGCAGCCAGATGAAACGGAAGTGGGCGAGCGCGAGTTCGACGACGCGGGCCGGATCGAAGGCAAGCGGCTGGCCGCCGACAAGCGAGCCGATGACGAGGTGGCGGAGCAGCAGAAAAGCCAGCGGCGCGAGGCAAATGGCGGCGAGCACGCGCCAGGACAGCCGCCGTTCGGTACTGACCAGTGTCAACTCATACGTGGCGATCAGCAGCGGCAGGACGATCGCTGTTTCCTTGAACAGGCAGGCGGCGAAAACGAGTGCGGCGAGCGCCGCGAGGCGCGCCGCGGTTGGCCGTGTTCGCCAGTGCAGATACAGGAGCAGCGTCGCCAGCATAAAGGCGGTGACCGTGATTTCCGAGAACGCGGAAATCCAGAGCACGGCTTCGCTGCCCGCCGGGTGGGCGACAAAGAGCAGCGAACAGAGGAGGCGCGGCGCGATTTCGAGGGTCGGGAAGAGGCTGCCGAGAAGCCGGTAGAGCAGCATGCCGTTCGCTGCGTGCACGGCGATCGAAAGCACGTGAAACGGCCCGGCGTTAGCGCCGAAGGCCAGCTGTGCGAATTTCATGAGCAGCGTCTGCAAGGGGCGGTAGATCGGCGTAATGCCTTGTCCCAGCGCCGTGTCGCTGAACCCCCAGCCGGCGAAGGCGCGCATCAGCATCGTACTGTCGATACGCGCCGGGACGGCGTTGGCCCAAAGATTGTCGTCGACGACGAAGCCGCCCGGAATCACCGCGCCGAACGCAAGCAGTGCGACTGCGGTGATCGCAACGAGGGCCGGCGCGGCGCGTCGAAGAGCGGGACTCAACGTGCCACGGCGGCAGTATATAGGGAATTCAAACGGCTCGTTTTGACGGACGCGGTATTCGGGTTCTGGATTGGGGGACGCTTCGCGGCGCCGTAGGTGGGGGCAAACAGAACATCTGGAGGTCTTGACAGGGTAGGCATGGTGGATTCCCTTCTCCCGGATACTCCTCGTGCCAATCACCGTCAAGAAAAAGATGCGCTCCGCCTACCCTGCGAGGAGCAAGGGCAGGCCAGCACATCAATGGCAAACATTTTCAGTAGCATCAAGGTGCCGTTGGCCTCGTAGCTGCGCATATCGCCATAGGTGAGGCGTAGAGAGTAAGGTCGCGTCGGGATAGGTCTCCTTGCCGAGGACCGCAAAGCGGGTGCGGGCAATGCGGCCGCCCTGTTCCTTGATCACTGATCACTGATCACGGCATTCACCTTTTCTTCCTGCTTCTTGCGCGTGGCACAACCGATGGGGTCG
>JAYSPJ010000435.1:0-5286 GCA_043722155.1 Bradyrhizobium sp. | reverse complement strand
GCTGATGACCACCTCGCTGCGCAATTTCACCTCCGACAACGTCGAGGTCTCGCTCGACCGCATCACCTCGGTGCGGTTCGGCGACTACATGAATTCGATTCCGCTGCCCGCCGTGCTCAGCGTGTTCAAGGCCGAGGAATGGGAAAATTTCGGCCTCGCCACGGTGGATTCCAGCCTGATCTATTCGATGGTCGACGTTCTCCTGGGCGGCCGCCGCGGCCAGACCTCGCTGCGCATCGAAGGCCGTCCCTACACCTCGATCGAGACCAACCTCGTCAAGCGGCTGGTTGAAGTCGTGCTGGCCGATGCCGAGCAGGCGTTCCGGCCGCTGTCGCCGGTCACCTTCTCGATCGACCGGCTGGAAACCAATCCGCGCTTCGCCGCCATCAGCCGGCCGGCCAACGCCGCCATCCTGGTGCGCTTGCGCATCGACATGGAAGATCGCGGCGGCAATATCGAATTGCTGCTGCCTTACGCGACCATCGAGCCGATTCGTCCCGTGCTGCTGCAGATGTTCATGGGCGAAAAGTTCGGCCGTGATCCGATCTGGGAAGGCCATTTCGCCACCGAAGTGGGGCAGGCGCAGATTTCGGTCGATGCCGTGCTGTACGAGGCCGAAATCCCGCTGAAGCAGCTGATGAAGCTGAAAGTCGGCGACACCCTGCCGCTCGACATGCGCGCCGACGCGCTGGTCGCGGTGCGCTGCGGCAACGTCCTTTTGACCGAAGGCCGGATGGGGCGGGTCGGCGACCGCGTCGCCATCCGCGTCACCAAGCAGCTGCGCAAGCCCAATACCACCTTCGCGATGTTCGAGAAGGCCGATGAGCAAACCAAGTTGATGGAGGCCCAATGAGTCATTCATTCGGAATTGTGATCGAGAGTCTGGTGGCGGTCCTGCTGCTGCTCACGATCGGCTATTGCATGCTGCTGAACACGCGGTTGAAGCGGCTGAAGGCGGACGAGCATTCGCTGAAGGCGACGATCGGGGAGCTGATCACGGCGACCGAAATCGCCGAGCGCGCGATCGGCGGCCTCAAGCACACCGTGCGCGACGTCAACGAGAATCTCGGCAACCAGTTGACCTCGGCGGCGCAGATGTCGCAGCAGTTGAAGAAGCAGCTCGCCGAAGGCGACAATGTGATCCGGCGGCTGTCCAGGATCGCTATCGCCGCACGGCCCCTGTCCGAGCCGGAAGTCGCGCCCGCGGCGCCCGCGGCACCCCGGGTATCGTCAGCCAAGGCCGTCGCCGCGGCGGCGCAAGCGTTCTCCGAGCGCAGAAGGTCTGACGGCCTCGCCGCATGAAATCGTTCCGTGACATTCGCGTCATCCCGGTCGTGCTGATCGCGATCCTCGGCCTTGCCGTGCTGAAGGTCGCGGGTCTGGTGATCGATGGCGGCTATGTGTTCGACCATCAGCCGAAGAGCGCGAAGAAGTCATGGGCGCAGGAAACCCTGAACTTTCCGTCGGCAGGCAAGGCCGATCCCGCCGACGTCACGGGTTCGGTGGCGGCCAAGAAGGAAGAAGCGCCGAAGCCGGTCGCGCCGGCCACGGAACCGCCAAAGCCCGACGGCGTCGTGGTCTATCCCGAGCAGACGGCGCCGGTGTCGGCGTCCGAGCGCGCGATCCTGGAACGGCTGCAGGCGCGGCGGCAGGAGCTGGAGGCGCGCGCCCGCGAAATCGACATCCGCGAAAGCCTGCTCAAGTCAGCCGAAAAGCGCATTGAATCGAAGGTCGAGGAGCTGAAGTCCGTCGAATCGCGGATCACAACGGCGACCGGACAAAAGAGCGAGACCGACGCCGCCCGCTTCAAGGGCATCATCACCATGTATGAGGGCATGAAGCCAAAGGACGCCGCCAAGGTGTTCGACCGGCTCGAGATGTCCGTGCTGTTCGAGATCGCCTCGCAGATCGCGCCGCGCAAGATGTCCGATATCCTCGGCCTGATGCAGGCGGAAGCGGCCGAGCGGCTGACGGTCGAAATGGCCCGCCGCGCCGGATCGGACAAATCCGCCGCGATCGTCGAACTTCCCAAAATCGAGGGCAAGGTGCTGCCGCAAAAGTCCAATTAACGCGGATAATTAACAGCCTCTTAATGCGCCAATTCTAGGATTCGAAGGCGCGGGGCGACGACGTCCCGCCGCCGAACGAATCGTCGATGCTGAAAGACCCGGTTGGAATGGCGCGAACGGCTGCCACTGGATTTTGGTCGCGAGGCCGCGCTTGCGCGCGGACGGCGCGGCTTTGGCTTGGCGGCCGGGTATGGTTCGGCGCCGGGCCGGCATGGCTCGCCGCCGGGCTGGTCCTGATCGGTCTGACATCTCCCGGGATAAGCCAGACCGAGCCGGTCAGGGGCGAGGCGACGTTTTCGGCCTCGGGCGGATACGCCCGGCTGGTTCTCAAGCTCGCCGAGGATGTCGAGTCCCAGGTGTCGACCGCCGGCTCCATCCTGGTGATCCGGTTCAAGCGCCCGGTGGATATTCCGGTCGACAGGCTGTCCGACGCCGTGCCCGACTATGTCGGATCGGTACGGCGCGACCCCGATGGTTCGGCGATCCGGCTGTCGCTGGCGCGCAAGGTGACCGTCAACACCATGACCGCCGGCGAGCGGGTGTTCGTCGATCTGTTGCCCGACACATGGAGCGGTCCGCCGCCCGCACTTCCCGCCGAAGTGGTCCGCGAACTTTCCGAACGCGCCCGGCTCGCCGAGCGCGCTTTGCGCCAGCAGCGCGCCGCCGCGGCGGCGCAGAAGCGTCCGCCGATTCGGGTCCGTGCCTCGGTGCAGCCGACCTTCGTCCGCTTCGTATTTGAAATGCCCGACGGCGTCAGCGTCTCCAGTGTGCTGAACGACCAGAGACTGTCGCTGTTGTTCAACGCCGCGCTTTCCTTCGACCTGGCGGATGCCAAGCTGGCGCTGCCGTCGAACATCGCCTCGATCGGTCAGAAGATCGAACGCGAAACCTCCCTGGTGGAGGTTGTGCTGATCGGCGATGTCGATGTCCGCTCCTTCCGCGAGGAGAAGAACTACATTATCGACGTCGCTTTCCAGCAGCCGGAGAAACCCCCGGCGCAGCGGACGCCGATGGCCGATGCTGCGCAGGCCCCGGCGCCGGCGGTGCCGGCCGCATCGGCCAGGCCCGCGGCGCCACCGGTATCCCGGCCCTCCAGCGAGATCGTGCCGCTGACTTCGGAAACCTTCGCCCAGCAGGCCAGGATCGAGATCAAGCCCGATCAGGCGCCGAAGACCGCGCCCGCGTCCGAACCGCCACCGCCGTCAAAGGAGGCGCCCAAGCCGGCGCCGGCCGCTGCGGCCGAGGCCCCGCCGAAATCGACGCCGGTCGCAGCCGCACCGCCGCAAGAATCCAGCGCGCCGAAGGCGGCCCAGGCGCCGCCAGCCATTGAGGCGCCGCCAACGATTCAGGCAACGCCGGCACCTCAGGAGTTGCCGCCAGCAGCTGAAGCGCCGCCGGTACCTCAGGGGATGCCACCGGCAGCCCAGGCGCCGCCGGCCGGCGCGGGCGCCGCATCGGTCAGCGCCAGGCGGGACAGCGACGCGCTGCGCGTGACGTTCGCGTTTGCCGCGGCGACGCCAGCGGCCTTGTTTCGCCGCGCCGACACGGTGTGGCTGGTGTTCGATTCCCTGCAGCCGATCGATATCGACCAGATCCGCAGCAAGGGCGGGGCGCTGATCGCCGACGTCAGCCGGTTGCCGCTGGACAAGGGGCAGGCGATCCGCATTCGCCTCAACCGCCCGCAAATGCCTTCGCTGACCGGCGACGACAAGGGCGGGGCGCACTGGACGCTCACCTTTGCCGATACGATGCAGTCGCCGCAGCAGCCGCTGGTGGTGATCCGCAATATCACCGATCCGGCGCTGGCCAACGTCACCGTGCCGCTGTCGAGGCCCGGCCTGCTGCACCGGTTCGTCGATCCGGACGCCGGCGATACGCTGCTGGTGGTCACGGCGCCGCTGCCGGTCCGCGGCTTCATCAAGCAGCATGATTTTGTCGAGATGTCGCTGCTGGAATCGATCCACGGCGTGGCGGTCCATCCCGATTCCGAGGATGTCGGCGTCGAAGTCGCGCCGGACAAGGTCATCGTCGGCCGGCCCGGCGGCTTGACGCTTTCATCGGCCGACGTCGCCTCCGAGCGCGCGACAACCGCGGTGCGGCCGATTTTCGACGTCGCCGAGTGGCGCAAGAATCAGGCGGAAAACTTTATCGCGCGCCAGGACGCGCTGATCGCCGCGGCGGGGATGGTCGAGCCCGTTCAACGCACCCAGGCCCGGATCGACCTGGCCCGTTTTTTCATGTCGCGCGGGATGTATTGGGAAGCCAAGGGCGCCGCCGATCTCGCGCTCGCCGACGCCAAGCCGGGTCTTGAGGATTCGAGCGCCCTGATGGTGCGTGCGGTCGCGAACATCGTGATCGGCCGTCCCGAGCAGGGTCTGAAAGACCTGGCCAATCCCGTGATCGGAGCCAACTACGATTCGCAGCTGTGGAAGGCGCTGGCCTATGCGCGTCAGGGCAAGTGGGCGGAAGCGCGGGAGAAATTCAAGAACGTCGAGTTCGCCATTGCCTCGCTGCCGATCGAGCTGCAGCGTATCGTGATTTCGGAAGCGATGCGCGCGTCGCTCGAGGTCAGGGATTTTTCCGGCGCCGCCAAACGCGGCAGCGACCTGCAGGTGGTCGGTATTCCGCCGGAGCTGAAAGCGGCCGCCGCCATGCTGTACGGCCGGCTGGCCGAAGCCCTCGGCCACGACAAGGACGCGCAGAGTGAATACAAGGTCGCGATCGAATCTTCGGACCGCGCCGCGGCCGCCGAAGCCAGGCTGCTCGATATCATGCTGCGCCAGCGGCGCGACGAGACCAGTCAGGCCGACGCCTTGCGCGAACTGGAGACGCTCGCGGTGACGTGGCGTGGCGACGCGATCGAGGTGAGGGCGCTGCAGATGATGGCGCGGATCTATACCGATACCGGACGCTACGGCGAGTCGCTGGCGGCGGCGAAGGCCGCGACCAGGCTGCAGCCGAATTCGGAAATTGCGCGGGCCGGCCAGGATGCGTCGGCGGCGCTGTTCGCCCAGCTCTATCTCAGTCCGAAGGGCGACGATCTTCGTCCGGTCGACGCGCTCGGGATGTTTTACGAGTACAGCGAACTGACGCCGATCGGACGGCGCGGCGACGAGATGATCCGCCGGCTGGCGGACCGGCTGGTCGCGGTCGATCTGCTCGATCAGGCCAGCGAACTGCTGCAGTATCAGGTCGACAAGCGGCTGGAGGGCGCGGC
>JAYSPJ010000434.1:0-6050 GCA_043722155.1 Bradyrhizobium sp. | reverse complement strand
CGGGCCGAACATGCTTGGTCATGAACGACTGCACGCGATTGAGCCAATCTTTCTGGCGATCTGACATATTGAAGTCCATGGGACGCTCCTCACCTTCTGAAATCTTTGGGCCGCACTGTCTGCCCGCCGTTCGCTTGCCGCAAGGCGATTTTACGCCCTGGCGACGGCTAACGACGGCCCCGGACCAGTGTCCGAAATGCGACTCGTTACGAACACGGATTGACATTTCCGGCCCTTCAAACGATAGTTTCATACATACGTTTGAAATGCAATCCGGACTGCTCGTCATTCCGGGGCGGCCCACAGGGCTGAACCCGGAATCTGAAGTTGGCGCGAGATTCCGGGTTCGCGGCTGCGCCGCGCCCCGGAATGACGAAAGAGCGAAGCCATGGCGTCGGATCACACGCGGACCGCGATCCTCAACGCCGCCGAGCGGCTTTACGCCGATCGCGGCTTCGGCGATGTCACGCTGCGCGACATCGTCGCCGCCGCGAACGTCAATCTCGCGGCGGTGAACTATCATTTCGGCTCCAAGGACGAGCTGATCGCCGAACTGTTCGTCACCCGCAGCCTCGCCACCAACCGCGAGCGGCTCAACGAGCTGAAGGCCGCCGAAGAATCCGGCGGCGGACGCGCCGGCATCGACGCGATTTTCCGCGCACTGGTGGGCCCGACGCTGCGCGGCTGCCTCGGCGGAGATCGCGAGGGCTCGACCGCGGCGCGCTTCATGATCCGCGCCTCCATTGAATCGGTGCCGCCGATCCGCCGCATCAAGAACCGCGAAGTCGATCATTTGCGGAAATTCGCCGCCGCGATGCGACGTTCCCTGCCCGGCCGCGCCGAGGCCGATCTCTATTGGGCGCTGCATTTCGCGCTGGCGATGGCGCACCACACCATCAGGGAAAGAGAACGGCTGACGAAGCTGTCGGAGGGATTGTGCGACCTCGACGACGTCCAGGCGATCGTCGATCGTGTGGTCGCGGTGTCGGTGATGGCGCTGGCGGCGGGCGAGACGAAAAGCAAGACGCCCGCGAAACTAATGGCGCGGGACGCGCAGTGACCGAAATCGGCCGGCGCTCCATTCCGGTCTCATTTTCTGACGGCAAGCGCATAGAGATAGGCAAGGATCGCATCGACGTCCTCGTCGGAAAAGTCGATCTGCGGCATCGCCCGGTGTTTCGACACCATGCCCTCCCTGAGTTCGGCCTGCAGCTCTCGCGGCAAAAACCGGGCGTAGATCTCGCGCATCGGCGGCGCCTGCGCGAGCGGGCTCGCGCCAACGGCCTCGATGGCATGGCAGCGGCCGCAGTTCTTCTCGAGGATGACCTTGCCCCTGCTCCGCAGCTGGCCGGAGCCAGCGGCATCGGCGCTCGCGGCCGAACATGCGAGAAGTCCGGCGATCAGGCTTCGAGCCAGATTGGAGTACATCCGTTCAAGTTTCCCTGGTCAGCAATGTCTCGATAACGCAGCAACCCGGCATGCGCCCCCACACGAATTCCGTCCACCCGATCTCCCGGACCACGAGATGCCTCTCCGGATGGCTGCGAAGGCGGCTAATCGCGGCCTCCCACCGGCGTCGCGCATGTTTTGCTACCGCCTTTTTCCGGAAACAATACGGTAAACCGCGCGCCCTGACCGTCCTCGGCTCGACCGAACCGCAATTCGCCGTCAATCTGTCGCACGAACGATCGAATAATCCTCATTCCCAGCCCTTTGCTGGCGCCGGGATCGAATCCCTCCGGCAGAGCCGGGCCATCATTGGTCACCGAAAGCGCGTAGCCATGTGGCGGATCGGGTCCTACGTTGACGACGATCCCGCTCTTGCCGTATTTCGCGGCATTGGTGATCAGTTCGCTGGCGATGAAGCCGAGCGGAATGACCGTGGCGGCCGGCAGATTGATTTCAGTGCCTTCGACGACGATCTGCTCCGGCGAATCCGTCGGGGACACCATTGCGGAAAAATCGTGGGCGAGCTCCGCCAAGAACTTCTTGAACGCGATGGTTTGCGTGCCTTCATGGGCGTTGAGACGATGATGAATGCGCGCAATCATCGCCACGCGGTCGGCGGCGACGGCCAGTTGCGCGGCGGCTTCCGGGTTCGTCGATCCCCGGCTCTGCAAGGACAGCAGGCTAATGGTCATCTGCAGATCATTCAACAGCCGATGATCGGACTCGCTCTTCAGCAACTCCTGTCGCTGGATCAACTCGTCTTGTTGACGAATCCGCTCCTTACTTTCCGCCAGCGCATCGCGCAGGCGCATTTCCATGGATCTATACTTGATCAACTCGCGTTCGCAGGCCTTGATTGTGCGGTGCCCTGGATTTCCGTAGATGAAACCTTCAGGGCGCAGCCGCTCACCCTGGTCGTCGGCGTTGCAAACCTGCGGATTTGCGGCTCGGTGATGCATTTAGTCAGGCTGCGCCCGGGACCGCCGGACCGCCTTGATGCACATCAAGGCATTGTCGATCGGCGAACACCTGCGAAAAGTCGTTGATCGGCCCGCAGGGCACGCCGGCCTTCGCGAGTTCATCCAGCCAATGGGCCACGGGCTGCTTCAGGAACAGCCCCGGCGGCCGACCAGCTTGCGCCCGGTGCCCAGCGCATTTGACGGTCGCAAGCTGGCGCGTTGCCGACGCGGATGGCTTCTCGTTTCATCGTGGTACCCTGGGTCGGATTGGCCTGACGATGGAATTCTAACGGTTGGGCGCGACGACATGCATCGATAGAGATGGAAGTGACTGCGGCGAGGTTGCTTCCGAATTCGATAATCTTCTGCTCTTTGAGCGCCACCAGCCCGCCGCCGTATCGACCATCCAGCGCGTCCGTTGTGTCCGGTCCAATAGCGGCGGTGCGCAGGCCCCGGTACAGCCGCTGATGGCCGGCGAGCCGCGGAACAGTCACATATTTGCGACATTTGATCCGCAGCCTTGGGCCATGACCGTGCTTCTCGAGACCCTGGCCTCTTGGGGCATCACAAGCGACGTGCTGCTGGTGTTCGCGGTCGGGTTCTTGGCCCAGCTGGTTGACGGTGCGCTCGGCATGGCGTTTGGCATCATGTCCTCGACCGGCCTGATGATCCTTGGTTTGAGCCCGGCAGCCGCGAGCGCCGTCGTTCATACCGCGGAGATCGCCACCACCGGCGCATCAGGCGCGTCGCATGCCTGGTTTCGCAACGTGGACTGGCGGCTGTTCCGGCGGCTGGCCATCTCGGGCATGTTCGGAGGGGCGCTCGGCGCGCTGGTGCTGTCGCAGGTCGACGGCAAGGCGATCCAGCCTTTTGTGGCGGCCTATCTCCTTGTCATGGGGTGCACCATCCTGATGCGCGCGTTCAGGAGGACGCCGGTGGAAGATGCCGAGCCAGGTTATGCACCGTCGCTGGGGTTGATCGGCGGTTTCCTTGACGCCGTTGGTGGCGGCGGGTGGGGTCCGATGGTGACTTCGACGCTGGTGGGATCGGGCCATGCGCCGCGCCAGGTCATTGGGACCGTCAGCGCGGCGGAGTTTTGCGTGACGGTCACGATTGCCGTGGCCTTCTTCAGCCAGCTTGGCCTGTCCCATGTCGGCTATATCGTCGCGCTGGTCGCGGGAGGCCTTCTGGCGGCGCCGTTCGGGGCTATCGTCGCCGGTCGTGTCAACCCGAGGCCCCTGATGTTCGCCGTGGGCCTTCTTGTGACGGCTCTGGCCGGGCTTCAGCTATGGCGGGTGTTTGGCTGACGCCGCAATGCCGGTGCTGCCACTGCCCGTTCAAATGACGTTGCGCTGCTTCAGCGCTTCCCGTTTCACCTCGTCATACCCGATCGTCGCCAGCACATCTCCGGTATCCGCGCCCAAGAGCGGCGGCGCGCGGTAGTTCTTCACCGGGGTGCCGGAGAATGTGATGGCGTTGCGGATCAGCGACAGCGCGTGCTCGAAGGGATGGTCGACCTTGACCTGCATGCCGCGCGATTGCACGTGCGGATCGGCGAACACCTGCTGGAAATCGTTGATCGGCCCGCAGGGCACGCCGGCCTTCGCCAGCTCGTCGAGCCAGTGCGCGACCGGCTGCTTCAGGAACAGGCCGGCAAAAATCGCCATGATCTCCTTGCCGTGGACGACACGGTCGTTATTCCTGACGAATTTCGGATCGGTCGCCAACTCCGGCTGCCCGAGCACCGCGCAGGTGCGCGCGAACTGGCCGTCATTACCGACCACCAGCATCAGTTCGCCGTCGGTGCAGCGGAACACGCCCGCGGGCATGCCGCCATTGCCCCAGGTGCCGCGCCGCGGCGGGGTCTGGCCGTTGACGAGGAAGATCTGCGCATAATGCGACAGCGAGGCGATCACGGTGTCGAACAGGCAGACGTCGACATGCTGCCCCGCCCCGCCATTGGCCTTGCGGTGATAGAGTGCGGCGAGAATGCCGATCGAGGAGTTCATGCCGGTCATGTAGTCGACGATGGACGGGCCGACCTTCATCGGGCCCGCGCCGGGCTCGCCGTCGAGGTGGCCGGTGACGCTCATCAACCCGCCCATCGCCTGCAGGATCGCGTCGTAGCCGGCGCGCGGCGCGTAAGGCCCGGTCTGGCCGAAACCGGTCACCGAGCAATAGATGATGCCGGGGTTGATCGCCTTGATCGATTCGTAATCCAGCCGGTAGCGCTTGAGATCGCCGACCTTGTAATTCTCCATCATGACGTCGCAGGATTTTGCCAGCTCGCGGACGATGTCCTGCCCTTCCGGGCTCGCGATATTGACGGTGACCGATTTCTTGTTGCGGTTGGCGCACAGATAGAACGAGTTGTTGTTGTCCTGTTTGCCGTCGGGATCGGTGAGGTAAGGCGGGCCGAAGGCGCGCGCGTCGTCGCCGCCGCCCGGCCGCTCGATCTTGATCACCTCGGCGCCGAGATCGCCCAGCATCTGCGCCGACAGCGGCCCCGCCAGCACGCGCGTCAGATCGAGAATCTTGATGCCTTGAAGGGGCAGAGCCGACATAGAGGTTTCCTCCGGAATGGTATTCCGCTCGGGACATCGCCCCGGCGCTTTTCGAACGGAGCGGATACACTATTTTTCCGACGCCGAGCACTGCTGATACGGCATGAAGCTATCCGCCTGCCGCGACGCGGGCACCGCGCTGATCCGGCGGCAGGGCAACCGCTTCATGGCTGATCGACGATGCTCGGACGCGAGACGACGTAAGCAGCGCAAGCCAGCAAGAGCCCGGCCACGCCGGCGGCCAGCAGCATGGACGGACGAGCGCTGAACCAGAACGCGACGAACCCGAACGTCATTCCCGCGCAGGCCATGGTCTTGGCCGGACGCGAGATCGCGCCTGACGAACGCCAATCCCGCAGCGGTTTGCCAAAACTCGGGTGATCGAGCAGCCATGTCTCCAGACGCGGCGACGAACGCGCGAAACAGCCTGCCGCCCCGATCAGGAAAATCGTCGTCGGCAGCAGCGGCGTTACCGCGCCAATCACGCCAAGCGCGACCAACACCCACCCCATGCAGAAGTAGACAACCCGCATCACCCTTGCCGCCCGTCTGTCGCTTCGGCGTGCATAGCCCGCGTGACATTCATGCTGTCGCCATGGCCGAAAGCACCGGCCTTTTCACGGCTCAGGGGTGACATTTGGAGCGGGTGAAGGGAATCGAACCCTCGTATTCAGCTTGGAAGGCTGCTGCTCTACCATTGAGCTACACCCGCAATATCAGATACTTAGGTCTATACCGAATCCTAATTTGGCACGGTTTTGGCACGGTTTTGGCACGGTTTCAAGCCAATCACTCTGTTTCGGCTCGGGCCAGCACTTCTCATCGCAATCCGGTGGGCCGGAGTCAATCAGTCAAAGCCCAATCCACTTTGGTCCCGAGAATTGCACGCGCCAGCCATAATCGGGAATGGACAATCGATGCGGGGGTGCCACAAGGGCTACTCAATCTGATAACCAAGCGTTCGATAACCGGCGCTTCGTTTGGCTGCCATGCGCGATAGCATCGGCACGGCCTCGTCGACATAGTCAACGACGAGAACCTCCGTTTTGCCGGCATGCTGCCGGTGCAGTCGGCCTAC
>JAYSPJ010000433.1:0-4557 GCA_043722155.1 Bradyrhizobium sp. | reverse complement strand
TGAAGCATTCCCCCACCCGCCGCAAGCGGGAGAGGTGCAGCCGGGAACGTGGAAAACGCTGTTTGCAGCGGCAAACTGGTAGGACCGGGGGCCAAAATTTTGTAGTTTGCGGCGCAATGACGATCCAGCAATCCATCCCCGTTCCACCCGACGCCGCGCCCAGCGCGGAGGCTATGGCGCGCGTCACGCCGATGATGGAACAATTCCTCGAGATCAAGGCCGCCCATCCAGGGCTGCTGTTGTTCTACCGGATGGGCGATTTCTACGAGCTGTTCTTCGAGGACGCCGAAATCGCCTCGCGCACCCTGGGCATCGTGCTGACCAAACGCGGCAAGCATCAGGGCCTGGATATTCCGATGTGCGGCGTGCCGGTGGAACGGTCCGAGGACTATCTGCATCGCCTGATCGAGGCCGGACATCGCGTCGCGGTGTGCGAACAGACCGAGGATCCGGCCGCGGCGCGGGCGCGCGGCAACAAGAGCGTGGTCCGCCGCGGCGTGGTGCGGCTGGTGACGCTGGGCACGCTGACCGAAGACACGTTGCTGGACGCCAAGGCCAACAACTATCTGCTGGCGATCGCGCGGACGCGCGGATCTGTTGGCGCCGACCGCATCGGGCTCGCCTGGATCGACATTTCCACCGCGGAATTCATCGTTACGGAATGCGCGACCGGCGAACTCGCCGCGACGCTGGCGCGGATCAACCCCAACGAGGTCATCGTCACCGACGCGCTCTACGGCGATCCCGAGCTGGGGCCGAGCTTGCGCGAATTGCCGGCGGTGACACCGCTGACCCGCGACTTCTTCGACAGCGCCACCGCGGAGCGGCGGCTGTGCGATTATTTTGCCGTCGCCACCATGGACGGCCTCAGCGCGATGTCGCGGCTGGAGGCGACGGCCGCGGCCGCCGCCGTCACCTATATCGACCGCACCCAGGTCGGAAAGCGCCCGCCGCTGTCGCCGCCGTCGCGCGAGGCCGCCGGCACCACCATGGCGATCGATCCGGCCACCCGCGCCAATCTCGAACTGACGCGAACGCTGGCAGGCGAACGGCGCGGCTCGCTGCTCGATGCCATCGACTGTACCGTGACCCCCGCCGGATCGCGCCTGCTGGCGCAGCGGCTCGCGGCCCCCCTCACCGACAGCGCCGCGATTGCGCGGCGGCTCGATGCGATCGCCACCTTCGTCGCCGACAGCGCGGCGCGCGACGATGTCCGGGCCACGCTGCGCGCCGCACCCGACATGTCGCGCGCGCTGGCGCGGTTGTCGGTCGGACGCGGCGGTCCGCGCGATCTCGCAGGTCTGCGCGACGGCATTTTGGCCGCCGATGCGGCGCTGGCGCGGCTGGCGCAGATCGAAGCACCGCCGCCGGAAATCGCCGCCATCACGGAGGCGATGCGCCGCCCGTCCCGCGACCTCGCCCGCGAATTCACCCGCGCGCTGGCGGAACAACTGCCATTGATCAAACGCGACGGCGGCTTCGTGCGCGAAGGCTATGAGGCAGCCCTCGACGAGACCCGCAATCTGCGTGACGCCTCCCGCCTCGTCGTCGCCGCGATGCAGGCGCGCTATGCGGACGATACCGGCATCAAGGGCCTGAAGATCCGGCACAACAATGTGCTCGGCTATTTCGTCGAAGTGACCGCGCAGCACGGCGACAAATTGATGTCACCGCCGCTCAATGCGACTTTCATTCATCGCCAGACGCTGGCTGGGCAAACGCGTTTCACGACTGCGGAGCTCGGAGAGATCGAAGCCAAGATCGCCAATGCCGGCGACCGCGCGCTCGGACTGGAGCTCGAGATCTTCGAGCGGCTGTCCGCGATGGTGCTGGCCGCCAGCGACGATCTGCGCGCCGCCGCGCACGCCTTCGCGCTGCTCGACGTCGCGACCGCGCTGGCAAGACTCGCGGTCGACGACAATTACGTGCGACCCGAGGTCGATGGCTCGCTCGGCTTTGCGATCGAGGGCGGCCGGCATCCGGTGGTCGAGCAGGCGCTGAAGCGCGACGGTCACCCCTTCATAGCCAATGCCTGCGACCTGTCGCCGGGACCGGGCCAGCAGTCGGGCCAGATCTGGCTGATCACCGGCCCCAACATGGCGGGCAAATCGACCTTCCTGCGCCAGAACGCGCTGATCGCGCTGCTGGCGCAGACCGGCAGCTTCGTGCCGGCGGCGCGGGCGCGGATCGGCATTGTCGACCGCTTGTTCTCGCGCGTCGGCGCCGCCGATGATCTCGCGCGCGGCCGCTCCACCTTCATGGTGGAGATGGTGGAGACCGCCGTGATCCTCAATCAGGCCAGCGAACGCTCGCTGGTGATACTGGATGAGATCGGCCGGGGCACCGCGACCTTCGACGGCCTGTCGATCGCCTGGGCGTCGATCGAGCACCTTCATGAATCAAATCGCTGCCGCGCGCTGTTCGCCACGCATTATCACGAGCTGACCGCGCTCTCCGCCAAACTGCCGCGGCTGTTCAACGCCACGGTGCGGGTCAAGGAATGGCAGGGCGACGTGGTATTCCTGCACGAGGTGCTGCCCGGCTCGGCCGACCGTTCCTACGGCATTCAAGTGGCAAAGCTCGCAGGACTTCCGGCGCCGGTGATCGCGCGCGCCAAATCGGTGCTGGCAAAGCTGGAGGCGCAGGACCGCGGCCAGGCCGCGCGCGCCCTGGCCGACGACCTGCCGCTGTTCGCAGTGCCGTCGCGCGCCGCCGCCGAGCCGGCGCCGCCGAGCGAGGCGGAGCAACTGATCGAGGCGCTCAAGGCACTGCATCCGGACGAGATGTCGCCGCGCGATGCGCTGGAGGCGCTGTATGCGCTGAAGGCGAAGCTGCCGAAGTAATCGAGTTCAGTGAGCCAGCTTCCTCCGGCTCCACCACCACAGTCCGAGATTCCAGCTCACGCAGATCGCCAGCGCAACGCCGAGACCGATTGCCGATCCGAACCGCAATGCCGCGACATTGAGTATCGCAATCGCAATGCCCAGCCCAATCAATCCGCCGGCGCTGTTGGCGATCACGGCGGCGGTCGGCGGGCCGCCGATGCGCGGGTGCAGGATCAGCATCATGCTGGTGAACACGATCGGAAACAGCGCGATGATGCCGCTGACCTTGGGCCCGACCCAGCCCGACGCCGTGACCACCGTCGCCACCAGGGTGGCGACCAGCGAGGCGCGCAGCGGAATGTCGTACCAGCGGCGTGTGATCAGCGGCATCTTGACGTGGCGGAAGCGCCGCAGCAGCGGCACGCAGATCGCAAACGCAATCGCATTTGCAACCAGGCCGCCGGCCAGCGACCACTGCACCGAGCGGATGATCGAGGCGAGCGCAATCCACACCGCGACCGCAACCGCGCAGCTGACCAGCGCGCTGCGGCGTTGCGCCAGTACGACATAGGTCAGGCCCAGAAAGATCGTCGCGGCATTGATCGGCAGGCTCGCCAGCGCGCCCTCGGCGATGAACGCGGCATCGTGATCGAGCGCGAGAAACACGTAAGACGGCCCCGCCGAAATCGGCAGGGTCGCGACCAGCGCGCCGATCACCGGGCCGGAGCGCTCGGTGATCACGGATGCGGTGACCACGAACGCAGCGGTGATCGCCATGCGCAGCGCCAGCGTCAGGAGGAATGCGAGTTCGGGGGACATTTCCTGTCGTCCCTGCGAACGCAGGGACCCATAACCACAGCTATTCGTGTGGCGCGAAGGCCGTCGAACGGCGGTTCTTGAAACGAGAGGACACGGCTTATGGGTCCCTGCGTTCGCAGGGACGACGTGAGCCTCACAGCCGTTGCATCGACACCGAGACCTTGGGGCCGTTCTTGATGGTCTGATAGACCACGCAATAGCGCTCGGTGAGTTTCAAGAGCAGATCGAGCTTGTCCTGCGGCGCGTCGGTGTCGACCTCGAACTTGAGGCGAATCTCTGCAAAGCCGACCGGCGCCTCCTTGTCGACGCCGAGCGTGCCGCGAAAATCGAGATCGCCCTCGGCGGTGACATCGCCCTTTTTCAGTGGCACTTCGATGGCGGTCGCCACCGATTTCAGCGTCACGCCGGCGCAGGCGACCAGGGCTTCCAGCAGCATGTCGCCGGAGCACAGTTCGAGCCCGGAGCCGCCGGTGGCCGGGTGCAGGCCGGCAATCGCCAGCGCGCGGCCGGTCTCGACCTTGCAGGCGATGCCTTCGTTCTCGATCGAGCCCCTGGCGGTCAGCTTGATCATGGCGGTCTTGGGATCGGACTTGTAGCGTTCCTTGATCGGGGCCTGGGTGGCGCGGAGTTCGGCGGCGTCCATTTTCTTCTCTCCCGGATGGTCTTGCGGATCGGATGTACCGGCTCAGGCTGCCGATGTCACCACCACATCGCTTCACCAGTGGTTGATTTCGCCTCGGTATCGGGCACGCTGCGGTCGAGCGAGCGATCCAGCGCCGTCAGCACGCGGCGCTTGAAATTGTCGAAGTGCGGCGATGCGCGGTCGCGCGGCCGCGCCAGGTTGATCTTGATCTCCTCGAACAGCCGGCCCGGCCGCGGCCGCATCACCAGCACGCGGTCGGCCAGCACCACG
>JAYSPJ010000432.1:0-2639 GCA_043722155.1 Bradyrhizobium sp. | reverse complement strand
AACTTGCTGCGGTCGTAACGGGCGCGGTTCTTGCTCGTCCACATCGGTGACCCCTCCTCGAATCAGGCCACCACTCTTGAATCACAGGTGATTCATATGGTTCAAGAACTCTTCGGACAGACACTTAGAATCCTACAACCGAAACTTGGGTTCTCACCAGTTGATTCGGCGAGCAGAGGAGGTCCCGATCTCGGACGAGAACAATTTCGCAGAAGATTTCCGCTGTTCGCTCGATATCAGACATCAGTTGGGACGTTGGATTTCGCGCTCTGCCCGAACATGAACTCGAAGATGTTCACATTTTAATCAACGGCTTCAGGGAGCGGGTCAAGTTTGCAATCGACCCTCGAAACCGCTGGCCGAGCAAGGAGAGTCGCGGATCAAAGCGGTTACCAGCGGAGATGGAAAGCAAAGAGAAATATAAGGTCGCCTCAGGTGGCGGCCTCTTTCGCTGCAGGCATCAAAGATTTTCGATCTGGCCATCGCTATGGCGGAACTCGCGGGCTGCCGAACCGAGCCAATACTTTATTTTTTCTTCGCTGATCCAAACGCCGGTTGCCAACCCGCCGCCGCGCCTTTTTGGCTCGGCGCAGCAGTGATTATTTTAACCTTTTCTTTTTTCGGTTTCTTGGACTCTCGATTACCCTTTTGCTCACCTTTACCCATGTCATTCTCCAAAAATTGATGGTTAGACTACCGCGGCTCAGACTTAATTGACCCTGCATCCTGCCCGATAGCAGCGGCCGTTACATTGCGTCGTAGTGCTTCGCACGCCCGACCGCTTCCTCGATTTCAGAAGCGATTTCACTTTGGCCCAGCTGATGAAGCGTCACTGCCAATTTCGATGCTTGTTCTGCATTCATTGAAAGCGGCTCAACGTCATCGTAGCAAAACTTTATTCGCCAGATGCCACCGCGATTCCGATGCGGCTCGATCAACAATATAGGTTGATCTGGTAAACCGTTCTCCAATAACAGCGTCGACAATGTAAACATCACGGCATCGAGTCGAATTCTGCGGGCAACTGACCCGCTCGATAAAATATTGTCGGTTGGTCGTCGTAATCGCCCGTGTCTGAATCGGACGTGATGGAAAACGCGACCACACCAATGTGGCTGAAGGAAAGCCGCTCTGCTGTGCGACGAGCGCCATCCGCCGACCTGCAAGCGACCGGCGGGTTAGGCTTTAAGCGTCCGCCTTTTGAGTGGTTGAATGCTTGCACCACAAAGGTAGCTTCCCGCGCCATGAGTCCTGATCTTTCGCATTGCGAAGCAAATCGCGTGTTCGGCTCAGTCGAGCGTGCGCCGCTGGCGTCCAATTAGCTACCGTTATCTGGCGCCCAGAAGGACTTCTGGCCTGTAGCCATCGATTTCCATCGACATTGGCTGAACCGACGCGCATGGTGATCCGCCAAGGATCCAACCGATGTTGTTGCAATTGGCTTGAGCGGGATCAGGTTCGGACTGCGCGTTGCATTCCGGTGCAAGAGTAGCCATCTGACCAAGTAGCGCAATCGGACCTCTTAGGGGCATATCCCGAAGCGCTGCTTTGCTATGCCAAATTCTGGACGGCATCGACCAACGGCATATCGCTGCGATATGTGCGTTACGGTCAGGACAACCTATGGCTATCGAACATGCCTTGACGCAGATCGTGCGCAAGCCTTGGGGGCTCACCGATCTCCATCCCTGGAGTTCAATCGACGGTTCGGGTGACGCGGTCGGAGAGCTGTTGTTTCAGCGCGCCGACGGCAACGCGCCGGCCCCGGCCCTGCTGCTCAAATTGCTGTTCACCAGCGAGCCATTGTCGATCCAGGTTCATCCGGACGACGCCTTCGCCCGCTCGATCGGCCTGCCCAACGGCAAGACCGAGGCATGGTACATCCTCTCGGCAAAGCCGGACGCCAAGGTGGCCGTGGGGCTGAAGCGAACTCTCACGCCGCAGCAATTGCGGGCATCGATCAAGGACGGCTCGATTGCCGATCACGTTGACTGGCGTCCGGCCACGACAGGCGACATCATCGTCGTGCCGGCCGGCACCATCCACGCCATCGGCGCGGGCATCGTGCTCGCCGAGATTCAGCAGCGCAGCGACACCACGTTCCGCCTGTACGACTATGGTCGCCAGCGCGAGTTGCACGAGGACAGCGCGGTTGCCGTTGCCGATGCCGGACCACTTCGGGCTCAGTCGGCTCCGCGGCGTCTCACCGCGGCCCGAACGGCCCTCGCCGCCATCCCGCATTTCGTTATCGAGCGGATCGATCTTCCGGCGAATTCGAGCTGGGTCCTCGATGCCGACAGGGAAACCTGGATCCTCGTGATCGAAGGCCACGCGCGGATCGGCCCGACAAGCGCGGCCGCCGGCGATGCGGTGTTCGCCGAAGCCGAGCGCGCCGGCATCGAAACCGGGCCCGATGGAATGAGCGGCCTGATCGCCTATCCCGGTCCGGATCCCATCATGCAGCTGCTGCGGGAATCCGGCGGGCGAATGACCACATCCACCGGCGCGTCCGTCCTGCGCGCGCCGAAGCCGAAAACGATTATCGAGGCCCAGACATGACGCCGCTCCGCCGCATCGCCTTCATCGGCAATTCGCTGCCCCGCCGTTGCGGGATCGCCACCTTCACCACCGACCTGCAG
>JAYSPJ010000431.1:0-8532 GCA_043722155.1 Bradyrhizobium sp. | reverse complement strand
CAAGCGGAACCGTGGGCCGGCTGCATGCAACGTTCTCCCCTGATCGCCTTCGCGCATGTCGGCAAAAGCTTCGCCGGCAGTCGCGGCGCGCAGGCGGTTCGGGCGGTGGACAACGTCTCGCTTGAGGTCGCCGAGGGCGAATTTCTCGCCATCGTCGGCGGCTCCGGCTCCGGCAAGACCACCCTGCTGCGGCTGGCGAACCGGCTGATCGAGGCCGATTCCGGCCACATCACCGTCGAAGGCGAGGACGTACGCGCGGTCGATCCGATCAAGTTGCGCCGCCGCATCGGCTATGTGTTCCAGAGCGGCGGGCTGTTTCCGCATTTCAGCGTGGCCGGTAATATCGGTATCACGCCGAAGCTGATCGGCACGCCGGCCGACGAAATCTCGGCAAGGGTGGACGAGTTGCTCGATCTGGTGCGGCTCGACCGCGCGCTCTACCGCGACCGCTTTCCGCACGAGTTGTCGGGCGGGCAGCGCCAGCGCGTCGGCGTCGCCCGCGCCCTGGCGGCGAAGCCGCGCATCGTACTGATGGACGAGCCGTTCGGCGCGCTGGATCCCCTCACCCGCGACGCGCTCGGCGACGATTATCGCGATCTGCATCGCAAGCTCGGGCTGACCACGGTCATGATCACCCATGACATGACTGAAGCGATCTTGCTGGCCGACCGCATTGCCGTGATGCGCGGCGGAAGATTGCTGGCGCAGGGTACGCCGGCGCAACTTTCCGGCAGCGACGAGCCTTACGTCGGCGAATTGCTGCGCACGCCGCGACGGCAGGCCGCGCGGCTCAACGCGTTGCTGCCGCGGGATGGCGCGGCATGAACCTGTTCTCCGATCCGCGCTGGAGCGAGGCCTTCGCCCATCTGCCGGATTATCTCGGCAATCATGTCCGGGTATCGGTCGCAGCACTGGCGCTCGGCCTCGCGGTCAGCCTGCCGCTGGCGATTGCGGTACGCAATCGTCGCGTGCCGCGCGGCGCGCTGCTCGGGCTCGCCAGCATCGTGCAGACTGTGCCCGGGCTGGCGCTGCTGGCGCTGTTCTATCCGCTGCTGCTGGCGCTGGCGGCGCTCTCGCTGTCGTGGTTCGGATTTGGCTTTTCCGCGTTCGGATTTCTGCCGGCGGTACTGGCGCTGGCGCTCTATTCGATGCTGCCGGTGCTGCGCAACACCATCACCGGCCTCAGCGGCGTCGATGCCGCGATCCTCGAGGCCGCGCAGGGCGTCGGCATGACGCCGCGGCAGTCACTGTTGCAGGTAGAGCTGCCCCTGGCGCTGCCGGTGATGATGGCGGGCATCCGCACCGCGGCGGTCTGGGTGATCGGCACCGCGACGCTGTCGACCCCGATCGGACAGACCAGCCTCGGCAATTACATCTTTGCGGGGCTGCAGACCCAGAACTGGGTTTTCGTGCTGTTCGGCTGCCTTGCCGCCGCGGTGCTGGCGCTCGCGGTCGATCAGCTGCTGGCGCTGATCGAAGCCGGCATCCGCAACCGCAGCCGGCTGCGGTTGATATCGGGCGGCGTCGGCATCGCGGCGCTGGTCGCGGCCACGCTGGCGCTACAGGAGGCGCGTTCGCCCTCGAGCATCATCGTCGGCGCCAAGACCTTTGCCGAGCAATACGTGCTGTCGGCGCTGATCGCGCAGCGGCTGCGGTCGGCGGGGTTTTCCGCCGGTTCGCGCGAGGGCCTCGGCTCCAACGTGATTTTCGAGGCGCTGGCGGCCGGCGATATCGACGTCTATGTGGATTACTCCGGCACGCTGTGGGCCAACCAGTTTCGCCACACCGATATCAAGCCGCGCGAGGCATTGCTCGCCGAGTTGAAAACCACGCTGGCGCGCCAGAACATCACGCTGCTCGGCGAACTCGGGTTCGAGAACGCCTATGCGCTGGTGATGCCGCGCAAGCGCGCCGAGGCGCTGGGCATTCGTTCCATTGCCGATCTCGCCGCGCATGCCGCCGGCATGTCGATGGCCGCGGACTACGAATTCTTCTCGCGGCCGGAATGGGCGGGCCTGCAAAAGGCGTATGGGCTGAAGTTTCGCGCGCAGCGGCAGATGCAGCCGGATTTCATGTATGCCGCGGCGGCCTCCGGCGAGGTCGACGTCATCGCGGGCTACACCAGCGACGGGCTGATCGCGAAATACGACCTGGTGGTGCTGGACGATATCCGGCACGCAATTCCGCCTTACGACGCCATTGTCCTGCTCGCGCCGAAGCGCGCCGGCGACGAGGCGTTGCGCGCAGCGCTGGCGCCGCTGCTTGGCAGGATCGATATCGCCGACATGCGCGAGGCCAATCTGCGCGCCGCCGGCGGGGACGGCGCGTCGTCGCCGGATGCGGTGGCGCGCTGGCTGTGGGACAAGACCGGGAAGCGGTAACCGGCGAAATTCCCGCTAAATCTTCCCGACGGTCATGAGGTGGAATTGCGCGTTGACGGGCGCCGTCGGGCGGGCGCGGTCCAGCAACTGCTCCTCGCCGAGCCCGATCGACTGAAGCCGCTTGGATGAGAGCTTGAACGTGTTGACGAGCACGTCGCGGACCACGTCGGCCCTGCGCTGGCTGAGCGTCAAATTGTGGTCGCGACGGCCGGTCGACGGGACATGGCCGACGATCAGGAATCGGTACTCGAGCAGCGATGGATGGGAGAGCGTATCGGCGATCCGCCCCAGCACCCGATACGAATCGGGCCGAACCACGGCGGCGTCTTCATCGAACTGAATTTCGGCCACCAGTTGCGGCAGCTTGAACAACTGAGGCGCGGCGGGGGGACGCTTGCTCGGCACCGGTTCGGTCCTGGACTTGACACGTTCCGCCAATTGTTGCCGCAGTTCGGCGAGATCGAGCTCCGGCGCCGTCTCGAGGCCGGCCAGCTTTTTGATCCATTCTTCGGATGTGCTGGCCGCCGGCGCCTGCGCTTGGGCCGGCAGCGTCGAACAGCCGAGCAGCGCGGCCACGAGCAGGCCGATGTGACGGCGGCTTTTCCGTATCCGTCGCATCAACGATACCCCGCTTCGATGACGGCCTTGTTGCAATTGATGCCCATTCCGCGCGGCCCCGCGATCAGACACTCCAGCGCCTTGCCGCGATCGGCCTTGTCGATGCCCACACATAACTTGGCGACGTCGCGCTCGCACAGCTTGGTGACGGCCTGGCGTGCGGCCACGCGCTTCTGGATCGCATCGAAGGCCCGGCCGTAGTCGCTCTTGCACTGCGGCGACAGCACATCCTGATTGCGCGACAGGCAGTCCTTGAGGCGCGTGGGGTCGAGATTGACGCCGCGGCAATTGGCCTCGATATCCTTGGCGCAACTGGCCCCCAGCAAGGCCGCCGAGTCCTCGAATTTCATGGTCTCCGCCAGCGCCGGCGAGCAGACGGCGATGGGAAGCGCGAGCAGTATCGATCGGATCAAATTCATCGGCTTCATCTCATATGATGCTGGCGCCCATGGTCAAGCCTTGCGGCAGGAAAACTGCAGGGATAGCGAAGCCGCACCCGCCCGGCCGCCGCTCGCCTTGCGGGGAAAAGCCCTCGTTGATGGGAGGCCGATCGGGCGTCCGGCCGCGCCCGCGGGATCCGCGCGCCTTGAACCGGCGCTTCAGGCCCCCGCACCGCCTCAGGCGAAGGCGGTCGCCAGGAAGGCGGCGAGGATGCCGCCGATCAGCAGGAATTTCACCGCGTAGTAGACGCGCTTGTTCCAGGCCTTCATCCGCTTGCCCACCAGCCGCACCTGGTAGACGGAGCCGAAGATCCTGTTCAGCCAGCCGACGCGCTCGCCCTCCTCGTTCTGGGTGGCGCTCTCGTTGATGATATGCTTGGAGACCCAGCGATTGACCGCGGTCATGGCGCGGGTGCGCAGCGGCCGCTCGACATCGCAGAACAGGATGATGCGGTCGTCGCTGGTGGTGTTCTCGGCATAGTGCAGATAGGTTTCGTCGAACAGCAGACCCTTGCCCTCGTGCCAGTAGTGCGGTTCGCCGTCGATGACGATCCGGCATTCACCGGGCGATTTTGGCACTACCAGTCCCATGTGATAGCGCAGCGAGCCGGCATAGGGATCGCGGTGCTGCACCAGTTTGCCGCCGGGCGGCAGGGTGGCGAACATCGCGCCCTTGATGCTGGGGATCGAATTCAGGAGTTCGACGGTCTTCGGACAATTGGCCAGCGCCGACGGCAGCGCTGCACCATACCATTTCAGGTAAAACCGCTTCCATCCGGTGCGGAAGAACGAGTTGAAACCCCAGTCGTTGTACTTGTCCGCGGCCTTGATCTGGCCCTGCGCGAACAGCACCATCGCCTCGTCGCGGATCGGCTGCCAGTTGTCGCGCAGCACCTTGAGTTCGGGGATCGAGTCCTCGTCCAGGATGGGCCGGTTCGGCACCGCCGAGAACAGGTACATCAGCACATTGTAGGGCGCCATGATGGTGGAGTGGTCGGTGAGCTGCCGCCAGAACCCGAGCCGCACCTTGCCGCGGAGATGCACGGCGAGTGCTGAACCCAGGAAGGCCCAGAGCACGAGAAACTGCGGCGCGAACAGACGCATCACCATGGCAAAAATCCGGTAGAAAGCCCTCTATAACTTCATGGTAGCAGGTTTATACGGCCACACTCAAGGCAGCAGGCCACCACCCCTGCCGCACCGGGAACCTTGCGGCCCCGCGCCCTACAGTCCCCGCACCATGCCGGCGTCGATCAGCAGCCGATTGAAGCGGCGGGCTTCCGCGCCGCCCTTGCAGGCATAGAACGCGCCCTTGCAGCGCAGCATGATCTTTTTCTGCTCCTCGAACGACGGATCGAGCGGGATGCCGGCGGTTTCCTGGATCACGATCGGGATATAGGCCGCGTCGAGCGTTTCGAGCGCCGACGACAGATCGGGTGGCCGGAAATTGATCCCGTCGAGCGCATAGTAAGTCGAGAAGTAGCGCGGATCCGCCGCCATCAGGCGCTGCGCCAGCACTTTCCGGTCGATGCCCGGCTCCAGCAATTTCTGCGAGATGGCGGGTTGATGATCGCCGAAACGCAGGACCATGAACGACTGATCCGGATAATCGCGCGCCAGCCGGGCCGTGAAATTGCGGTAATCCTTCGCCGTCATGGTCTGGCGACGAATGTATTCATCGATCTCGGCGGTATTGCCCGGCGGCGTCCAGTCCGGCGTCAGATCGGGCCGGTAGACGCTGGTCCAGGGAAAATGATTGGCCGTGAGGTACACGAACATGAAAATCGGCGACTGCGACGGCTGATGTTGCGCAATCACCTTCAGGGCCTGATCGAAATAGAACTTGTCGGGCTGCATGTCCTCATCGACGCCCATATCCGCCATGTCGATGAACCGGTCGACGCCGACCCCCTTCTGGAAGGCGCGCGCGCCGAGGAAGTCTCCATAGGTCGGATACAGCGAAACGGTCTTGTATCCGCAGCGCTGCAGCGCCTGCGGCAGTCCGCGCGTGACCCGGCCGGCGGTGATTCTGGTGACGTAGAACTTCAGGTCGCCGAACGATCGCGCCGACATGCCGGTCAGCACATTGAATTCGGTGTACCAGGTCGGGCCGCCGGTCGCCTCCGCGATCATGGTGCGCTGGACACCGTCAATGGACTTGAAGAAGTCGGTGTACCCGTTGGGCACCTTGATGCCGGGTGCTGCGGTGACATCGAAGCTCGACTCGTCGAGCAACATGATGATATGCGGCCGCTTGGCCGTGGTATCGCAATTCTCGCCCGGCGGCAGCGCCGGCCGGCCGGCGGCGTGGGCTCTCGGGGTCAGACCGCTCGCCGGTGGGTCGGCCTCGATCCATCCCGTCGACGTCAGCCGCGACACCGCCACGACACCCGAGCGCGCGAGGTTGGAGATGTGATTGACGCCCTGGAACGGTTCCCACGGCTGCTCGGGCGCCGCGACCGACATCACCGACATCGACAGGGTCGTTGCGGCAAGAACCGCCAGCGAAAGCCGACGACCGGCGCGAAACGGATCGGCGCGCCAGACCACCCATAACACCGGGATTGCGAGGACCACCGCCACGATCAATTGCGTCCGCAACCGCGGAAACACCGAGAGCAGGAACGAGAAGGTGTCGCGATCGATGATCAGGAAATCGAGGAATGTCAGCGACAGTTGCAAAATATCGAACTTGAAGCGCGACAGCGCGATCAGCAGCACCACCAGGGCCAGCGCGAGCGCCGCCGAAAGGCCCGGTCGCGGCAGCACCAGCAGGAAAAGGCAATTGACAAAAACCCACGCCAGCACGGACAGCGTGATCGCAAAGGGTCCGTATTCCGTGGACAGCAGGACAGCCAACGCCGCCAGATGCAACGCGGCGACCACACCGACGCCGGCATGGAACCGGACGCCGCGCGCTGTAACGCCGGTCGGGCCTGTTCCGGATTCGACGGTGGCTGGAATGTTGGCCTCCCTTGCCGCTAGAGGTTTTTCACGAAACCGGCGTCGATCAGCAGCCGGTTGAAGCGTCGGGCTTCCGCGCCACCCTTGCAGGCATAGAACACGCCCTTGCAGCGCATCATGATGCTCTTCTGCTCTTCGAACGACGGATCGAGCGGAATTCCCGCGGCTTCCTGGATCACCAGCGGCAGATAGGGCGCGTCGATGGTTTGCATCACCGCGGGGCTCTTCACCGGTTCGAAGTTGATGGTGTCGATCGCATAATAGGTCGCGAAATAGCGCGGGTCGTACGTCTCGAATTTCTTGCCGACGCCGGCCTCGTCGAGACCGGGATCGAGGATATGCGACGAGAATTCCGGCTGATGATCGCCGTAGCGCACGATCAGGAACGGCTGCGCCGGAAATTTCTTCTTCAGACCCGCGACGAACGCCGAGTAGTCGTCGGCGCTCATCGCCTGGCGGCGCAGATATTCATCGACCACGGGCGCGTTGCCGGACCCGGACCAGGACGGCGTCAGGTCGGGACGAAACCGTTTCTCCCAGGGGAAGTGATTGGCGGCAAGATAGACGAATATGAACTGCGGCTTCGTCGGCGCTTCCTGCGACAACAGGTTCAGAGCCTTGTCGTAAAAGAAGCGGTCGGGCTCGACGCCCCTGGCGCCGAGCGCGCGCGCGTCATGGAAATTCTGGATGCCGGTGGTGGTGTGGAAACTGCGCGCGCTCATGAATGCGCCATTGGCCGGATAGAGCGTCGTGGTGCTGTAGCCGCAGCGGCGCAGCGCGAGCGGCAATCCGCGCTCGACGCGGCCCGCAGCGATGCGAGTCACGAAGTAGGAAAACCGGCCGAACGAGCGCGACGACAGCCCGGCCAGCACATTGTATTCGGTGAACCAGCTCGCTCCGCCGCTGCTCTCGGCCATGAACGTGCGCGCCTTGCCGTCGAACGATTTGAAGTGACTGCCATAGCCCGCGGGAACCTTGATGCCCTGGGCCTGTCGAATGTCGAAACTCGACTCGTCATGGATCATGATGATGTGTGGCCGTCGCCCCGCGGGGTGGCAGGATTCCACCAGCGGCACCTTGAGGCGCTCGGTGGCGACGGCGTCGGATTCCATGAAGCCGTAATTGAAGAAATCCGACACCGCGGTGACGCCGGAGCGGGAGAATTTCGACAGATAGCCGTCGTCGTAATAGCCGCGCCAGGCTTCTTCCGGCCATGCGAAGGAGTATCCGGTCAACGCTGCAAGACAGGCCAGCTTGCAGGCCAGAGCCGGCAGGCGGCGGATGCGGAACGGGTCGAGCCACCACAGCGCGTACATCAGGGGGAGGATGACGACGGCGGCTCCGATGACGGACCAGCGCAAATTGGGGAAGATCGTAAACAGGAACGCCGCGCTATCGCGATCGATCACCATCACGTCGATGAAGTTCGCGGTCATCTGCACGACGTCGTGCTTGAGCCGCGACAGCAGGATCAGCACCACGACCAGGGTCAGCGACAGCGCGCCTGAGAGCGCGGGACGCCGCAACAGCGCGATCCAGAAGAAGTTCAGGATTCCCCAGGACAGCAGAAAACCGAGCCGCGCGCCGAAGTCGTTTTCGGTCTGCAGCAAAAGGCCGATCGCCGCCAGATGGGGCGCTGCGACGGCAAGCAGCCGCCAGAGGCCTACCGAGGCAAGGCCTGCGGCGGCGACGGTGGCGGCTGGACCTGGATTTGGCGCGAGCGCCATGGACGGGACACAACTATACCCGGCACTGCCTTAGAGCCTTGGCTGGCGATGACCAGGAGACGGACGTCGCATCCGGAGCCTGCGACGTGTCATAAAAATGTAGGGGAAACGTCATGAACGCGCAATGAATTTGCCGCCGGCGCGGATGAGCAATCTTGCACATTGACGCTTTCTCGCGCGGATCAGGCCGGCCGGGGGCGGTTGGCGATCCCGTCAATGAACAGATCCAGGATCGCCTCGGCGGTCGCCACGAGGAGTCGGCACGCGCGATGCTGGTTTTCACCCCGTTCAGCACAAGCGGGTGATAAGGACACCTGCAACGATAAGTGAATCGTGATCCGTTGGCGTGCGGCGAATTGACTCGGGCGGATTCCTAGGCGGCGCGAACAGGTGTACGTGCCG
>JAYSPJ010000430.1:0-1739 GCA_043722155.1 Bradyrhizobium sp. | reverse complement strand
TTGCCGCTGGCGCGGCCGGGCGTGCTCGCCGCGATGACCTTGCTGTTCGTGCTGGCGATCCGCGAACTGGGCTCGTCGCTGTTTCTCTACACCAGCAACACCATGGTGATGTCGGTGCTGCTGCTCGACTACTACGAAGGCGGCAATCTGGGCAAGACCGCCGCCTTCAGCCTGGTGCAGACGGTCTTGCTCGGCGTTCTCATCGGGGGCGCCAACTGGCTGTCGCGGGGGCAGGCTCAGGGCAGCGTCGCCCGCGCGGGATAATTGAAACCAAGGGAGGATCGGCCATGAACGATAAGATCGTTGCCAGGATCGCGACCAGGATCGCTACCAGGTTCGTCACCCTGGCCAGCGCCGCCGGCATTGGGCTCGCGCTGGGCGCGCTGCCGGCGCAGGCGCAGGAATTCGGCTCGCCCGAACTGATCGCGGCGGCGAAGAAGGAAGGCAAGCTGGTCTACTACACCGCGAATTTCGCCGAAGTCGAACAGCGGGTGATCAAGGAGTTCCAGAAGCGTTTTCCCGAGATCAAGGTCGAAATGGTGCGCGCGCCCGGCGGTCAGCTCATCACCCGCGTCAAGACCGAGGCCGCGGCCGGCAAGCTGATCGCCGACGTGATCGATCATTCCGACCGCGCGCTGATGCTGCCGCTCGCCGACATGTTCCAGGACTATGCGCCGCCGAATGCCGCCGACTACAATCCCGATGCGCAGATTTCTCCCAAGCTGTGGCCGCGCGTCACGCTGGTGTGGTCGATCGCCTACAACACCGAACTGGTCAAGAACCCGCCGAAGTCGTGGATGGACCTGACCAAGCCGGAATACGACAAGATGACCGGACAGGTGTTCGCCCGGTCCGGCGGCACCACCTGGACCCGCATCATGTTCGAGCGCCAGGTGCTGGGGGAGGACTATTGGGCCAAGCAGGCGTCGACCCATCCGATCCTCTATCCGTCGGGAGCGCCGATGTCGGACTCGATGGTGCGCGGCGAAGTTGCGATGGGTCCCTTGCTCTACAATGCGATCTACCCGAAACAGAAGGATGGCGCGCCGATCAAGATTTTCTTCCCGCCCGAGGGTGCGCCGGTCAATCCCTATGCCACGGGAATTCCAAAGACCGCCGCCAACCCCAATGCGGCGAAGCTGTTCCTGAACTGGTGCCTGTCGAAGGAAGGCCAGACCTTCATGATCAAGGAGCTCGGCAATCTGACCTCGCTCAAGGTGGCGCCGGTCTACCCCGAGGGTTTTGACCCGAAGGTGGTCAAGGTCTGGTTCCCGAAGTTCGAGGAATACGTCAAGCTGCACGAGGCCTGGGTCGCGGAATGGGACAAGACATTTGGATATCGCCAGTGAGCGTCGCGTTCGTGAAACCGATAACATCATGACGGCGACCCTCGACGTGACCGATCTGCGCAAGCAGTTTCCGATCGGCCGGCCGGCCATCGACGGCGTCAGCTTCGCCGTGCCGGCCGGCGAGATCGTGGTGCTGCTCGGTCCATCCGGCTGCGGCAAGACCACGACCTTGCGCTGCGTCGCCGGGCTCGAGCATCCGACCGGCGGCGAGATCAGCATCGCCGGGCATCTGGTATCGTCGCCCGAGCGCGGCATCCTGGTGCCGCCGCGGTCGCGCGACCTCGGCATGGTGTTTCAGTCCTACGCGGTGTGGCCGCACATGACCGTGCGGCAGAACGTGGTCTATCCCCTGAAACACCGCAAGATCGCGCGCGCCGAGGCCCGCCGCAA
>JAYSPJ010000429.1:0-4883 GCA_043722155.1 Bradyrhizobium sp. | reverse complement strand
TTCTCCCCACCGCGTCACCAGTTCGCGCGCGGCGAATCCCTGCTTGGCGTAGGCCTCGGAAAACACGTCGCTGAGCAGGACGGACAACGGCTTGGCGCTTATGAAACCGGGTTTTGCCATGGGCGCCTTATAGCACGTGCGAGTTTGCAGCGGGAACCGCTCAATCGTCATGGCCGGGCTTGACCCGGCCATCCACGTCTTGGATCAACGCGGAAAGAAAGACGTGGATGCCCGCGCCAAGCGCGGGCATGACGTGGAGAGATTGGTGCTCCGCCCCTACAGTGATTTTATGAATTCTCCTGCACGCGCCAAAACAAGAAGACAAGAAACTGCTCCGGAGGCCGCCCGCCCCGTGCTGCTGCTCGCCTGGTATGACCGCCATCGCCGCAAGCTGCCCTGGCGGCCGCCGGCGGGCGAGCGGGCCGATCCGTATCGGGTGTGGCTGTCGGAAATCATGCTGCAGCAGACCGGCGTCAAAACCGTCGGGCCGTATTTCGAGAAGTTTCTGGCGCGCTGGCCCGAGGTCGATGCACTCGGCCGGGCCTCGCTCGACGATGTGCTGCGGATGTGGGCCGGGCTCGGCTATTATTCGCGCGCCCGTAATCTGCACGCCTGCGCGGTTAAAGTGTTGCGCGATCATGGCGGCGTGTTTCCCGACACCGAGCAGGGTTTGCGATCGCTGCCGGGGATCGGGCCCTATACAGCCGCAGCGATATCGGCGATTGCCTTCGGCCGCCGCACCATGCCGGTCGACGGCAATATCGAGCGGGTGGTGTCGCGGTTGTTCGCGGTGGAACAACCGCTGCCACAGGCCAAGCCGTTGATTCAGAAGCTGGCGGCGACGCTGCTCGGGACCAGTGAAAATGACTCTCGCGCCGGCGACGAGAATTCTCGCGCCGGCGACAGCGCGCAGGCGCTGATGGACTTGGGTTCCTCGATCTGCACGCCGAAGAAGCCGGCTTGCGTGCTGTGTCCTTTGAACGACGATTGCGTGGCGCGCGCGGGGGGCGATCAGGAGAGTTATCCGCGCAAGGCGCCGAAGAAGACCGGGGCGCTGCGCCGGGGTGCGGCCTTCGTCGTCACGCGCGGCGATCAACTGCTGGTTCGCAGCCGCCCCGAAAAAGGTCTGCTCGGCGGCATGACCGAAGTGCCGGGTTCGGACTGGCTCGCCGCGCAGGACGACGAAGCGGCGCTGAAGCAGGCGCCCGCGCTGAAAGGCATCGCGCGCTGGCATCGCAAGGCGGGCGTCGTCAGCCACGTGTTCACGCATTTTCCACTGGAACTGGCGGTCTACACCGCCGAGCTGCCGGCGCGTGCCCGCGCCCTAAAGGGCATGCGCTGGGTGCCGGTTGCAACGCTCGGCGACGAAGCGCTGCCCAACGTCATGCGCAAGGTGATCGCGCACGGACTGGGCAAGTGACTATTTTTGCGGTGGCGGTTCGACGACGAGCGCCACGATCCGGCGCACCTGCGGAAGCAGTGCGACCAAGGTCGGAAACGCGACAACCCACGACAGGGCCCACGCGGCCGCCCAGGTCGAGACGAAAGCGGTCGTCGGTCCGAGGCTCATCAGCGTCGAAACCCCTGAAATGACGAACGTCATCAGCAGCGACAGGATAAACGGCAGCACGATCGCCGCATAGCGCGCCGGCAATTTTCCGCGCGGACGCGGATTGGGAAGGCTGGTCATGAAATCACTCTTGGAATTCGTAGGTCGATCACGGATGGCGCATATTGCATTCCTCCGGGGCCGAGCCAACCGGTGAATGCGTTGCCTGACGTGAGACGCTTGCGGCGCGGAAAGTGCAGCCTGCTGACACCACCCTGGCAGCAGGCCTGCGCTACGACGGAGCCGAACGGAGGCTCCCATGATCGCAACCGCGCTCGACCATCTCACCGCGCCGCCATCCTCGAAACTGCTGGGATGGCATTTGCTCGACGCCCGGCCGAAGCAGGGCTGGGTCCGGATCGGTTTCGACGGCAAACTGGAATTCTGCAATCCGGCCGGCTTCATCCAGGGCGGAATCCTCTCGGCCATGCTGGATGACACCATGGGTCCGGCGGTCTTCGTCATGACCGAAGGAAAACTCTACACCGCCACCATCACCATGACCGTCAATTTCCTGGCGCCGGCAAAACCCGGGCCGATCATCGGCGAGGCCGACGTCACGCAGCTCGGCAAGACCGTCGCCTTCGTCGAGGGCAGGCTGATGGCAGTCGATGGCACCGTGCTCGCCACCGCGACGACGAGCGCGCGTCTGGTCGATGCCGCAAAGGCGATTCCGCGCGGGCGTCTCGATTTGGCTGTTGCAGCGGTTTAGAGCGAGCCGGCCCGCGCCGCCGCCGCGGGAATCTGCACGATCGGCGGCTTGGCGTTGAGGCCTTCGACCTGAAAGCCGGCGACGCGCTTGTAGTTGGCGGCGATGTCTTCCAGCTCCTGCAGCGACAAGACGTCGGTGACGACGTTGTAGCCCTCGGGCGCGCGTTCCTCGACCATCTGCATCACCTGTTCCGGCCCGTTGCGCCGGTTGAGCAGGACGAGATCGGTGGTCGCGGGCCGACGCTCGGCCTCATAGGCCGCCAGCGCGGCATGGGTCGGGCCATTCGCCAGAATCTCGCGGGTGAGGACGCGGGCGTCGAGGATCGCCTGCGAGGCGCCGTTGGAGCCGATCGGGTACATCGGATGCGCGGCGTCGCCGATCAGGGTGGTCAGGCCGAAGGTCCATCGCGGAATCGGATCGCGATCGACCAGCGGATATTCGTAGGCGTGCGGACAGTTGCGGATCAGGCCGGGCACGTCGAGCCAGTCGAATGTCCAGTCCTTGAACCACGGCAGAAACTCTTCGAGTCTGGCGGTGCGGTTGTAATCCTCCCGCCGCCACTGGTAGGTCGGCGGCATATGCCGCTCGGCGACCCAGTTGATCTGGTACTTGCCGCTGGCGTCGGGCTGCTTTGAGATCGGATAGCAGACGAATTTCAGGATCTCGTGGCCGGCCATGATCATGCTGCGGCCGGACAGAAACGCGTCCGACGCAGTGATGCCGCGCCAGAGGATGCGTCCATTCCAGATCGGCGGGCCTTCTTGCGGATAAAGCTTTTCGCGGATCGCGGAGTGAATGCCGTCCGCCGCGATCAGCACCGCGCCGTCATGACTGCCCGCCGGTTTGCCGGTGGCCTTGTCGATGAAGTCGGCGCGGACGCCATTCGGCGTCTCGGTCCAGTCGACCAGATGATGGCTGGTGAGAATGTTTTGTGGCCCCAGCCGTTCGATCGCGGCGTCGAGCAGGATCTGCTGCAGCGTACCGCGATGAATCGAGAATTGCGGCCATTTGTAACCGGCCTCGATGCCGCGCGGCTCTCTCCAGATCGGTTTGCCGTGCTTGGAGAAAAACGCCAGTTCCCGGGTGCGCACGCCGGAGGCATCGAGCCTGTCGAGCAGGCCGAGCTCGATCAGCTCGCGCACGGCATGCGGCAGCACGTTGATGCCGACGCCGAGCGGTTTCAACTCGGATACGCTCTCGAACACTTTGGCGGCAACGCCGATCTGGTGCAGGCTGAGCGCCAGCGTCAGCCCGCCGATGCCGCCGCCGGCGATGAGTACGGTCATGATACGCCCCCGTTACCGGGGCGTCATGGCATGGGCGGCGGAAGGGGGCAACTGCGAAAGGCTGCCGGCGGGGTGGACCGTTGAATGGCCAGCCCCTAACGTTCGGCTCTGCCCACGAGGATCAAAAATGCTCAAGCTCTATTATGCCCCCGGCACCTGCGCACTTGCTTCGCATATCGCCCTGGAGGAGGCCGGCGCCGCCTACACCGCTGAGCGGCTCGATTTCAAATCCAGCCAGCAGAACAGCGCGGAATATCTGGCGATCAATCCGAAGGGGCGGGTGCCGGCGCTGGTGACGGATCGAGGCATCCTGACCGAGACTCCGGCGATGCTGGCCTTCATCGCGCAGAGCTTTCCGCAGACGAAGCTGGCGCCGGACGACGCCTTCGCGTTTGCGCAGGCGCAGTCCTTCAACAGCTATCTGTGCTCGACCGTCCATATCGCGCATGCCCACAGGATGCGCGGCTACCGCTGGGCCACCGAAGAATCTTCCTTCGCCGACATGAAGCGCAAGGTGCCGGAAACCATGGGTGCCAGCTTCGCGCTGATCGAGCGCGATATGCTGAGGGGCCCGTGGGTGATGGGCGAGCAGTATACGATCTGCGATCCCTATCTGTTTACACTGGCGCTGTGGCTCGAGGGCGACAGCGTCGATCTCGCGGATTTGCCGAAGGTGGCGGACCATCGCAGGCGGATGTCGGAGCGGCCGGCGGTGCAGAAGGTGCTGGCGGAGGAGAAGGGTTGAAATCCCGGCGGCCCTTTGCGCGGACAGCTTAATTTCCTGAAGCGGGATTAAGATGATTTGCCGACGACGCCAGCTGGATCGTCACCGGCCAGTATTCCTGGTCGCATGAATTCAGGGGGCGCGACGCGATCCTGGAGGGGCTAATGGACCATTTCCGCTCGTTCTTCGCCGAGCGGCCGCGCACGGTCGGCTACAACTTCATCGCCGACGGCGACTTTGTCGCGGTCGAGGCGCGCGGCGACAACGTCACCAGGACCGGCCTGCGCTACGACCAGCAGTATTGCATGGTGTGGCGCATCGAAAACGGCAGGATCAGGCAGATCAAGGAATATTGCGATTCAGCGCTGGTCGAACGGGTGCTTGGACCGTTTCCAGAAGAGCGTAAGCTTGCGAGTTGACGCAATGGAGAAAACAGCATGAGCAAACAATTCTTCAGCCCGGCGACGCTGCCGCCGCCGGTCGGCTATTCGCATGTGGCCAAGGTCAACAAGGGCACGCTGATCTACCTGGCGGGCCAAGTGTCGAGCGATG
>JAYSPJ010000428.1:0-1508 GCA_043722155.1 Bradyrhizobium sp. | reverse complement strand
CCCGATCCGGTGCACCAGGCTATGGGTGCCGCCGGCGTCGGGAATCAGGCCGATGCGCGCGAACGCCTGCAGGAACGACGCCGAGCGCGCGGCGATCACCAAGTCGCAGCCCAGCGCGAGGTTGGCGGCGGCGCCGGCCGCCACGCCATTGACCGCGGCGATCACCGGCATCGGCAGCGCCCGCAACCGCGCCAGCATGACGTTGTAGTTCTTCTCCAGGGATGAACCGGCATCGAAATGGATGTCGCCGGATTTGTCCATGGCGTCGCTCAGGTCCTGCCCGGCCGAGAAGCCACGCCCCGCACCGGTGAGGATCAACACCCGTGCCACGCCCGGCGTCTCGACCCGGTCGAGCGCAACGCGCAGTTCCGTATGCATGATCTCGGTGAAGCTGTTCAGGCGCTCGGGGCGGTTGAGCGTGATCGTGGCGACACCGTCGGTCACATCCCATAGAATCGTGGAGAAATTCATCGTTAGTCCTTTTCGTGGCGTGTTGTCCCGGATCATGGCGGCGCCAGTCGGCCCGCGCTCGGAGCATGCCCGTATGCTGCCGGCTAGCTCCGCCGACCGAACGATATCCCATTCCCATCTCCACCCAAGCCAAGAGCATCAGCCATGACCTACGAGAACATCCTCTCCGACACCCGCGGCAAGGTCGGTGTCATCACCCTCAATCGTCCCAAGGCGTTGAACGCGCTGTCGCCGGCACTGATGAACGAACTCGCTGCCGCCCTCGACGCCTTCGAGGCCGACGACGGGATCGGCTGCATCGTCATCACCGGCAGCGACAAGGCATTCGCGGCCGGTGCGGACATCAAGGCCATGAAGGACAAGTCGTACATGGATGTGTACAAGGCCGATTTCATCACCGCCGAATGGGAGCGGGTCACGCGCTGTCGCAAGCCGGTGATCGCGGCCGTTGCCGGCTACGCGCTGGGCGGCGGTTGCGAACTCGCGATGATGTGCGATTTCATCATCGCCGCCGATAACGCGAAGTTCGGCCAGCCCGAAATCAACCTGGGGATTATCCCGGGTGCCGGCGGCACCCAGCGCCTGCCGCGTTTCGTCGGCAAGTCGAAAGCGATGGAAATGGTGTTGCTCGGACAGGCGCGAATGATGGACGCCGCCGAAGCCGAGCGTGTCGGGCTGGTCAGCCGGGTGGTTCCGGTTGCACAGCTCATCGATGATGCAGTGGCCACCGCCGGGCGCATCGCCGAGCTCAGCCTGCCGATCGCGATGATGGCCAAGGAGGCCGTGAACCGCGCCTTCGAGACCACGCTGGCCGAGGGCGTGCGTTTCGAGCGCCGCCTGTTCCACTCGGCTTTCGCCACCGAAGACCAGAAGGAGGGCATGGCCGCATTCGTCGAGAAACGCAAGCCGACTTTCCGCCATCGCTGACGGGCGAGGCTTTTTTGGCTATCATGCGCGCCCGTCGTGCCGCTGTAGCTCAGTTGGTAGAGCAGCGCATTCGTAATGCGAAGGTCGCCAGTTCGAATCCGGCCAGCGGC
>JAYSPJ010000427.1:0-3280 GCA_043722155.1 Bradyrhizobium sp. | reverse complement strand
GGCCTGGTGGCCGGCGATGCATGGTCGAAGGAGCTCGATGGCTCCAAGGACCTGATCGGCGACTGGGTTGGCAAGAAGTGCGGCAACTACAACACCAAGACCAACAAGTGCGGCGGTCAGGGTTCCTGACGCTCCACTGATCTACGAGACCGGAGAAGGCGGCGCTGTCGCCGCCTTCTCCCCAGTCCTGCCGGGGTCCTCCAGTGTTTGCCAACGTTCTTGACCGATTTTGTGCGCTTGCCTTTTCGCTTCTGTTGATCGCCGCCTTTGCATCGCCAGCATTCGCGGGCCCGTTCGAGGATGCGGTCGGCAAGTTTGCCAACGACGAATTTTCCGACACCGACGAAGCGATCGGCGCGGTTGCCACATCAGGCAATCCGCTCGCCTTTGCCATCATCAGCGCGCTGCAGGACGGCCGGCTGATGGCCGATCCCGACAGCAGGAAGATTTACGTCACCCAGCCCGACGGCAAGATCATCGATGCCGCGACGGGTGCTGCGGTGGACAAGGCGCCCGACGGCGCCGCCGCCGTGCGCCTCAACAACCGCCTGCGCCGCACCGTGGAGGCCGCGCTGGGCGGCCTGACGCTGCTGTCGCCGGATCCCGTCAAGCGGATCCAGGCCGCGCAATCGGTGTTCAAGACCCACGACGAAGCCATGCTTCCGCTGGTCGACGAGGCCCTCAAGAAGGAGACCATCAAGGCTGCCAGGCTGGCCTTCACCGAGGCGCGGGCGGCCATCCTGCTGTTCAAGCCCGACGCCACCGATGCCGAGAAGCTCGAGGCCATCGCCACCATCAAGGCGCGTGGTGACCAGGAGGCGATGGCGCTGCTGACCGGGCTCACCGGCGACCAGCCGGCTGCGATTGTGAGCGCCGCGGCGAACGCGAAGGCGACCATTCAGCGCAGCCTCGCACTATGGTCGATGGTCCAGAACGCCTGGTACGGGCTGTCGCTCGGCTCGGTCCTGCTGCTCGCGGCGATCGGCCTCGCCATCACCTTCGGGGTGATGGGCGTCATCAACATGGCCCATGGCGAGATGGTCATGATCGGGGCCTATGTCACCTTCGTGGTGCAGGAAACCATCCGCACCAGCTACCCCCATTTATTCGATTACTCGCTGCTGATGGCGGTGCCGCTGGCCTTCATCGTCGCCGGCGCGATCGGCATCCTGATCGAGCGCAGCATCATTCGCTTCCTCTACGGCCGCCCGCTGGAGACGCTGCTGGCGACCTGGGGGCTGTCGCTGGTGCTGCAGCAGGCGGTGCGCACCATGTTCGGTCCCACCAACCGCGAGGTCGGCAACCCCTCCTGGATGAGCGGCGCGTTCGAGCTCGGGCAGGTCACGATCACCTACAACCGGCTGTGGATTCTCTGCTTCACGCTGGCGGTGTTCGCCATCCTGCTCGCCATGCTGCGCCATACCGCGCTCGGGCTGGAGATGCGCGCGGTCACGCAAAACCGCCGGATGGCGGCATCGATGGGGATCGCGACCTCGCGCGTCGACGCACTGACCTTCGGGCTCGGCTCCGGCATCGCCGGGATTGCCGGCGTGGCGCTGTCGCAGATCGACAATGTCAGTCCCAACCTCGGCCAGAGCTATATCATCGACTCCTTCATGGTGGTGGTGTTCGGCGGCGTGGGTAATCTGTGGGGCACCCTGGTCGGCGCCTTCACGCTCGGCATCGCCAACAAGTTCCTGGAGCCGGTCGCCGGCGCGGTGCTCGGCAAGATCGCCATCCTGGTGCTGATCATCCTGTTCATCCAGAAACGTCCGCGCGGCCTGTTCGCGCTCAAGGGGCGGGCGGTGGAAGCATGATGCCGCATCTGCTCACGCGTTCGCTGGATCGCAGTGCGACCATATTCCTCGCGGTGGTCGCCACCGTCGGTGTCCTGATTCCGCTGTGCAACCTGCTGTTGCCGGCAGGCTCGATGTTCCAGGTGCCGACCTATCTGGTGGCGCTGTTCGGAAAATATGTCTGCTACGCCATCCTGGCGCTGTCGATCGACCTGATCTGGGGTTATTGCGGCATTCTCTCGCTCGGCCACGGCGCGTTCTTCGCGCTCGGCGGCTACGCGATGGGCATGTATCTGATGCGCCAGATCGGCAGCCGCGGGGTCTACGGCAATCCGATCCTGCCGGACTTCATGGTGTTCCTGAACTATCCGCAACTGCCCTGGTACTGGCACGGCTTCGACATGTTCTGGTTCGCGGCCTTGATGGTGCTGCTGGTGCCGGGGCTGCTGGCGTTCTGTTTCGGCTGGCTGGCGTTTCGCTCCCGCGTCACCGGCGTCTATCTCTCGATCATCACCCAGGCGATGACCTACGCGCTGCTGCTGGCGTTCTTCCGCAACGATTTCGGGTTCGGCGGCAACAACGGCCTGACCGATTTCAAGGACATTTTGGGATTTAACGTCCAGGCGGAAGGAACCCGGGCGGCGCTGTTCCTGCTGAGCTGTCTTGCGTTGATCATTGCCTTCCTGATCTGCCGCGCGGTGGTAACGTCAAAACTCGGCAAGGTGCTGATCGCGGTGCGCGACGCCGAATCCCGCACCCGGTTTCTCGGCTACCGCGTCGAATCCTACAAGCTGTTCGTGTTCACGCTGTCGGCCTGCATGGCCGGCGTCGCCGGCGCGCTCTATGTGCCGCAGGTCGGCATCATCAACCCCGGCGAGTTCGCGCCGGGCAATTCGATCGAGGCGGTGATCTGGGTCGCCGTCGGCGGCCGCGGCACCCTGATCGGGGCCGCACTCGGCGCCGTCGTGGTCAATTATGCAAAGACCGTATTCACCTCGGGGCCGCTGGCGCCATACTGGCTGTTCATGCTGGGTGCGCTGTTCATCCTGGTGACGCTGCTGCTGCCGAAGGGCATCATCGGCACCTTCAACGCCTGGTGGGAGCCGTGGAAGGCGCAACGGGTCTCGGCCAGCGCCGAGAGCGCTGCGCTCGAAGACGGCGTCAGCGTCAGCAAACCGAACCCGGCGGAGTGAGCACGTGAACGCCATGGAAACCCGTGCCACCTCCGCGCTGCTCTATCTCGACGGCGTGCACGTCTCGTTCGACGGCTTTCACGCCATCAACAACCTGTCGCTGACGCTCGAGCCCGGCGAGATGCGCGCCATCATCGGCCCCAACGGCGCCGGCAAGACCACGATGATGGATATCATCACCGGCAAGACCAAGCCGGACGAGGGCGAGGTGCTGTTCGACGGCGTCACCGATCTGACCCGGCTCGACGAGACCCGGATCGCCGAACTCGGCATCGGCCGCAAATTCCAGAA
>JAYSPJ010000426.1:0-1584 GCA_043722155.1 Bradyrhizobium sp. | reverse complement strand
GGTGACATTCGGTCTCGCCATTCTGGCAACCGGCATGACTTTCTGGCTGCTCTACACTGATCCCGCGCTGGCCGTGCTGGCGCAGGGGAACACACCGCTAGTGGCCCTGGTCATCATTGTCGTCGCCACCATCTTTGTCTTCGTCTTCAAGCCGAAAATCCGGCAACCTTGAGCCGCCAGGTCCGGAGCCTCGGCGGCGCACTGCTTAATTGTCGCCTTTTTTCTTGCTGTCGGGAACGGGCAGGATCGCGGCCGCAAGCACATCGTGAAGGGCAGAGGCATCGATCACGCCGTGGATGAACTGGGCCCCTGGTCCGCGCGCGTAGACCGGCGCGTCCTCCCCGTCGAACCCCGCCAGCGCAATGCCGGGTCCTTGCTGGAACATTGTCTGGCCGTTGCTCGCGGCAACGACGATCAGCGTGTCATTGCTGTCGCTGGTAAGGGCGACCGCAGCTTCCACCGCATCCGAGAGAGCGTGGATCTCCTCGACCGCGCGCTCGGGCTGTTTGGAGATTGCGGCCCGGTTGATACCGCCGGCATCCACGACCAGCACATAGCCTTGCGGTGCTCCAGCACGGCTCCGGGCCAGCCGCGCAATGGCCGCGCTGGCCATCGCCGCCAGCGAGGGCTGGTCGAGGCCACGCTGCTGGCGGTCGGACTCGAAATCCATGTGATCGGGCGCGAACAGGCCGAGGAGCGGCCCGACCGTCTGGGCATTCTGCAGCAATGCCGTCGCGCCGGTCACAAAGGCCCCGGCCGGGTTGCGCTCGCGCCATTGCGCGATGAGATCAATCCCGCCCTGTCCCACCGGGCTGCGAACGCCGACGCGGGCCGGAACGACAGGATCAGGTACGCCGTGGGGCAGGAAGGCAATGCGTCCGCCGCCCATGATGACATCGAGACCGCCATAGCGCGCGACGAGGCCGCCGAGATCCAACGCGATGCCGTTCTGCTTGGACACCTTGCGGGAAAATTCGGCGACGAGTTTATCGAACTGGGCGTCGTTCCTGGGAGGTCGATTGAATTCGACCAGCTGTCTTGCAATGTCGCTGCAGCCGGCATCAAGGACCGACCGAGGCATCCGCGTATCGACTTCCCAGTTGCGATCGACCGTATGGGCATAGGTCGCCGCTGGCGCCGCGAGTGTCACGCGTGAGGTGGTGACGAAGCCGGCGGCATAGCCCGCGTCCTTGGCTTGCTCGAGCAGAGTCGAAACCTCATGCTCACGCCGCTGCGGCGAATGCACCGCGATCGCCGCTTCGAGCGGCGTGACGTCCTTGGCCGTGCTCCTGAGCTTGGCGGCGGGAGGCAGCTTGACCGGGGGCGGGCATGCACCTGGCTCGGCACCGGCATCCATGCCGATGCTTGGCGGGTTCGGGACCTTGCCAGTCAACAGCGACGAGACGGCCCCGGCAAAATCGTGCACAGCCAGGTTCGTCAGGCTGGTCCGGCTGATCGCGGCAGCAGGGAAAAGTTCGAAGCTCAGGCGCGAGGGCGCTGCCACAGGTTCGACGACTGCGTCAGCGGCCGCGATCTGTGGCGACTGGATATTCGGAGGGGGCGGGTCCACCAAGGTCGGCGCGG